>NZ_JBFTOU010000023.1:0-143625 GCF_056398125.1 Pseudomonas sp. 05L36
TGAGGAAGGCTTCGATCTGCGCTTTCCACGGGTTGCGGTCCAGCGAGTTGGAATACTGCGACGGATACGGGTACAGCCCCGGCTGGCGCATGAAGGCTTCCAGCGCCGCGGCCGAAGGGCCACTGCGGGCGATGCTGTTCGGGTCCTGCACGGGAGCCGGGCCGACGGTCGGAGGCGGGAAGGTCAGGGGCGGTGCCGGCAGTGTCGGGTCGAGTTTCTCCGTGCCGAATTCTTCGAACAGCAGCAGCTGCTGAGAGTACGGCGCGGCCCCGAACAATGGGCTGGGCTTGCCATTGGTGGGGATCTTGAAGGATGTTTGCTGGGCCGGCTGCAGCACGTTGTCGGTCGTTGGCGTGGTGCGGGTGCCGTACATGCCATTGGGTAGGGCGATGGCGCCCTGATTGGTGGGCGGCATGGTCAGTATCGAATCCAGCGCGGCCTTGGGATCGGCCGGCGGGTTGGTATACGCCGATGGATCCGTTGGAGGTGGATAGCTGACATCGTCAAGCGGTACGGCGTTTGCGTTGCCGAGGCTGATGTTGATCAGCATCACAGCGGCGATGCTCGGTTTCCTGAAAAGGCCGAGCGACTTGAGGTTAGGCGTGTTTTTCATTTTGTTGCCCTCGGGGCGCGCCGGTGTGGCTGACGTTGGCAAAACGCTCGATGCAAGAGGTGCGCCAAGCGCGGGGAGATCCGGGGGAGACAAATAGCTGATTGATATCAAACGCTTGATGAATCGGACTTTGGTCGTAGTGGCGCAGTGGGTGGGAATCCTCAAAGTTGGGGGGCTCACCCACCCATTCCCCCCCACTCACACCACAGGCCGGTGTGATGGTGGACGCTTTCGCGAACAGGCTCGTTCCCACAGAAAAACCAGTTGTGGGCAAAACCGCTGTCCCTCTGTGGGGACGAGCCGGCTCGCGAAGTGCACAGTTCATCGAGCACAAAGTGTGCCTGACTCACTG
This sequence comes from Pseudomonas sp. 05L36, assembly GCF_056398125.1. Classification (NCBI taxonomy): domain Bacteria; kingdom Pseudomonadati; phylum Pseudomonadota; class Gammaproteobacteria; order Pseudomonadales; family Pseudomonadaceae; genus Pseudomonas; species Pseudomonas sp. 05L36. Next base: position 966 of record NZ_JBFTOU010000023.1, read on the forward strand.
CTGTCAGCCTCGAAAACGCAACGCCTCCCGTAGTAACGCAAACGCTGGCGAGGTCAGGCGCGCTATGATAGGCGGCCCTTGCCCCCGGAGCCCGTCACCGCAATGCCCCTGATCAGCCACTTCAAGACCCCGTGCCCCGAGCACATCAATAGCCAGATCCTGCAGATGGTGGTCGACAACCTGACCGACATCAGCATGGTCGCGATCCCGCCCAGCAACCTGCTGTACAACCTTTATCAATACGCGATCGGCTATGAGGTGCACCTGTATCTGGAGGCGCTGAACGGTGAAAAAGGCATTGCCGTGGAGCTGATTGTCGCCACTGATGAAGACGACCCGCAAAAGGTGATTGGCTTTGTGCTGTACCTGCCGGTGCAGGACGACCCCGAGGCGTGTGGCGTGGCGTACATGGCGGTGCAGGCCGAGTATCGGCGCCAGGGCGTGGCCCGGCGGATGCTGCGGGAAATGGTCGGCCGCTATCCCCATGCCGAACTGACCTGCGCGGTGGCCAAGGTGCCGTATTTCGAGGCGATGGGCTTTGAGGTGCTGGGCGTGCGTGCGACCCAGGTGTTGATGAACACCCGCGACCACGCCACCGATGGCTTGATGGCCTTGCTGGATGTGGCGTCGATCTACAGCTCGCTGGAAGTGCGGCAGATTCATACCTACCTGCTGCAAAAGCACGGCAAGCGGGCCATGACCGACGCGGAAAAACAGCGCGACCGGCATCTGGACCAGTTGACGCGCAAGGCCAATGAATTTGTGCGGGGGCGCTTGGGTGACAATGCCGTACTGGCCGCCGGCCCTCGGTTGCGCCTGGTCTGACCGCATTCTGTTTAACACCACAAATCCCCTGCAGGAGGAATGTGTGGTTTTCAGAGGTAAAAAAAGAGCCTCAAAGCTCTTGATGGGGAGGAAGTGGAGCCGTGAGGCTCAAGATGCGCGTAAAACAAGCGGTGAGCTTGGTAGTGGTTCAGTTCACTCACCACCTACGCAGCGGCTTGAGCAAGCAAGCGGCTGCGTAAGTTCATCCTAGAAAGACCGAGTGTTTCACTCAAGTACCGCTAGTCGCATCCCCCGGCCAGCCGGCGCGACGCAACGCCTTGAGCAACGTTTCGGCATCCAGCCCCGGTACCGCATGCCCGTTGCCTTCGGCGGTGTCGGCGGCGAGCAAGGCATTGATGATGGCTTCTTCCACGGCTTCGGTGGCCGCCAGGAACAGCTCGCTGATGTGATCGTTGTTGACCATGCTCAGGTTGTCGGTGGTCGGTGCTTTCTTGCTCTCATAGGCGGCCGGCGGCACGTGTTCATTGCCGGTGGCGAAGGCGATGAAGATGTCGCCGCTGTGGTCTTCATTGCCGCCGCCGGTGCGGGCCAGGCCGAGGCTGGCGCGCTGGGCCAGGCGGGTGCACTGGTGCGGCAGCAACGGCGCATCGGTGGCCAGGCAGACCACGATCGAGCCCATCCCCGGGTGGGGCAACGAGGCCTTGAGGAACGGCGAATCGACCTGTTCCATGTAGCGCCCGACCGGATACCCATCAACGCGCAGTTCATTGCGAATGCCATGGTTGGCCTGGACAATCGCGCCGACCGTCCAGCCACCCTGGGCGCTGTTCAAGCGTCGCGACGCGGTGCCGATGCCGCCCTTGAATTCGTGGCAGGTCATGCCGCTGCCACCGCCGACATTACCTTCGGTCACCGGCCCGCCCGCCGCCGAACACACGGCCTGGGCCACGTGTTCCGGCTTCACGTGAAAGCCGTTGATGTCGTTGAGCAGGCCGTCGAAGGTTTCCAGTACCACCGGCATGTTCCAGTAGAGGCGCCCGTCATCCGGTTGCTGCTCACGGTCGAGCACGATCAGCGCATCGCGCACCACGCCCAGGCTGTGGGTGTTGGTGAAGGCGATGGGACTGGTCAGCAAGCCGGCCTCGCGAATCCACTCCAGCCCCGTGGCATCGCCGTTGCCGTTGAGCACATGCACACCGGCAAAGCACGGTTGCTGACTGGTGGAGCCGGCACGCGGTTCGATGACGGTGACACCGGTGAGGATGTCGCGGCCGGTGGCGGTGCGTCCTCGTACATTGCTGTGGCCGACGCGCACACCGGGGACGTCGGTGATGGCGTTGAGCGGGCCGGGCTGCAGTTGGCCGATAGGAATGTTCAAGTCGCGGGCGCGTGGTTTCATGGTTTTCTCATCTTCAATTCGTGGCAGAAAAATGCGGTCAACACCTGTAGGAGCTGCCGAAGGCTGCGATCTTTTGATCTTTTGATCTTTTGATCTTTTGTTTTTGTCGATCCGCAATTTTTCAAGATCAAAAAATCGTCCGAACGCGGCCCGAGCCTTCGGCAGCTCCTACAGGGGGGGGTTATTGGCCGTTTTTGACCTTGCTCCAGATCCGCGTGCGCACCCGTTCGGTAGCCTGCGGCAGGGGCTGGAGGGTGAACAGGGTGGCCATGGCTTCGGCTGGCGGATAGACGGCCGGGTTGCTACGGGTGGCTTCGGCCACCAACGTGGTCGCGCTACGGTTGCCGTTGGGGTAGTTGAGGTGGTCGCTGACCGGGGCGATGACTTCAGGGCGCATCAGGTAGTCGATGAAGGCCATCCCTTGTTCCGGGTGCGGGGCGTCCTTGAGCAGTACCAGCGTGTCGAACCACACCGGCGCGCCTTCCTTGGGCAGGCTGTAGGCGATCTTCACGCCGTTGCCGGCCTGCTCGGCGGTGTTCTTGGCTTCGAGCATCGCACCGGACCAGCCGACCGCCACGCAGATGTTGCCGTTGGACAGGTCGCTGATGAACTTCGACGAATTGAAATAGGCGATGTGCGGGCGCAATTTCAGCAGCAGCGTTTCGGCCTTCTTGTAGTCCTCGGGGTTGGTGCTGTTGGGCGGCAGGCCAAGGTAGTGCAGGGCCACCGGCAGCATCTCCGACGGCGAGTCGAGCATGGCCACGCCGCATTCGCCGAGTTTGGCCAGGTTCTCTTCCTTGAATACCAGGTCCCAGGAATCCACCGGCACCTTGTCGCCCAGCGCGGCGCGTACTTTGTCGATGTTGTAGCCGATGCCGTTGGTGCCCCACAGGTAAGGCACGGCGTACTGGTTGCCTGGATCGTTGTTGGCCAGTTTCGCCAGCAGATCGGTGTCCATGTTCTTGAAGTCCGGCATCTGCGCACGGGGCAGGGGGGCGAGGGCGCCGGCCTTGATCAGCGTGGGCAAACTGAAGTTGCTGGCCACCACCACGTCGTAGCCGCTGCGGCTGGTGAGCAACTTGCCCTCGAGCACTTCGGCACTGTCGAAGGTGTCGTAGACCGGTGCAATCCCGGTGTCACGCTTGAAGTCCTGCAGGGTGGTGGGGCCGATGTAGTCGTACCAGTTGTACACGTGCACGGTCGGAGCTTCGACAGCAAAGGCCGACAGCGACACCGTCAGGCAGGCGCCAAACCCCAGATTGAAATACAAGCGGTGACGACTCATGATGCGGCACTCCTGGCCTGTTGCGGCCGGTGGTAATCAGGAGTTTGCAGCGTATCGACCGGGGTGGCCTTCACCCATTCCCATCATGGGTTACTCGAAAGGGGTAGTGCGTGGACGCGTTGTTGAAAGAGTTGCCGGTGCACCAGGGGCTGGCGCGGGTTTTCACGGCGGTTGGGCGGGACGGCTTCTGGCGTGCGCTGGTCGATACCTTGCGCTTGCTGGTGCCGCTGGACAACGCGCTGGTAGCGCTGATGCGCCCGGGCCACGTGCCGCGCCTGCTGATTGACTTCGATGCCCAGGGCAGCCCCGACGAGCATGAAGAACTGGCGGACTACAGCGCTGGCATGTACCTGCTCGATCCGTTCTATCAAGCGGCCTGCGCGGGCATCGCCGACGGCTTGCACAGCCTCGACTCGGTGGCCCCCGACCAGTTCCAGCACAGCGAGTACTACCTGAGTTACTTCAGCACCGTGGTCGGTGGGGACGAGTTGCAGTTCATGGTCAACGTCGACGGCGCTGTGCTCGGCTTGTCCCTCGGGCGTTCGACGCGCTTCAGCCTCGAGGAGCAGGGCCGCCTGATTTGCGTGCGTGACTGGGTGCTGGCGGCGATGCGCCGACACCTGGATTTGCTGCCGCCGCAAGGGCCGGTCGCCGAACCACCGGCCGGTGATCTGGCGACCTTGCTCGATCGCTTCGACGCACGCCTGACAGTGCGTGAGATCGAAACCGCACGCCTGATTCTCCAGGGCTTTTCCAGCAAGGCCATCGCCCAGCAAATGGGCATCTCCCCGGAGACGGTGAAAGTGCACCGGCGCAACCTCTATCACAAGCTCAACGTGAACGGGCATGGCGAGTTGTTTGCGCTGGTGTTGCGGCCGCGTTGAGATCCAAGTCTAAAGATCGCAGGCTTCGCCAGCTCCTACAGGGGTATGCACAGGTCCGTAGGAGCTGCCGCAGGCTGCGATCTTTCAGCTCCGCAGCTTGAACACCAACGCCTTCAACCCACATTCAACATCCGCATCCGGAAACTCCGGCGGATTCTCCAGACGCTGCTCGAACCGCAGGCCCGGTGCCTCACGAGTCACGCCATCGATCAGGAAGTCCGCACCAAACGCCGGGTCGTTCATGCAGGCCAACACCGTACCTTCAGGGCTGAGCAATTCCGGCAACCGGCGCAGCACGCGCTGGTAATCCTTGGTCAGCAAAAAGCTGCCTTTCTGGAACGACGGCGGGTCGATGATCACCAGGTCGTACGGCCCCTTGCCAATCACCTTGCCCCAGGATTTGAACAGGTCGTGACCGAGGAAGCTGACCTTGCTCATGTCGTGGCCGTTGAGCCGGTGGTTGTCGCGGCCACGGTTCAAGGCGGGGCTCGACATGTCGAGGTTGACCACGTGGCTCGCGCCGCCTTCGATGGCCGCCACCGAGAAACCGCAGGTGTAGGCGAACAGGTTCAGCACCCGTTTGCCCTCGGCATTGGCGCGGACCCAATCGCGGCCGTAGCGCATGTCGAGGAACAGCCCGGTGTTCTGTTTGCGGCCCAGGTCGACCCGGTACTTCAGCCTGCCCTCAGTGATCGTCAGTTCGTCGATCTCTTCCCCGAGCAGCCACTCGGTGGTGCTTTGCAGCAGGTAGCGATGTTGCAACAGCAGCGTGTGGGCACCGGATTTTGCCCACTGTTCAGACTGGGTGATCGTCATCAGCACCTGCTTCAAGTCTTCCAGTTGCGCCGCTTCCGGCTCCTTGAACAGCGCCACCAGCACCACGCCCTGCAACCAGTCCACAGTCACTTGCTCCAGCCCCGGCCAGCAGCGGCCACGGCCGTGGAACAGGCGGCGGGTTTCGGCGGGGACGGCCGCGAGGGCGGTCAGCAGGTGCTGGTTGAGGGTGGCGAGGGCTTCAGCGTTCATTGGTCTGGGTCGGCAAATTTCGGGGGCGGCATTTAACCATAATTGCGCAACCGGCGGAGCACACAAAACCCTGTAGGAGCGAGCTTGCTCGCGATGGTGTGTCAGTCGACACAGCGGCGCCTGATACACCTTCGCGAGCAAGCTCGCTCCTACAAGTATCCGGTGGCAGTTATCACGTTTAATTTAACTTTACGTGAGGATTTGGCGATCTTCCGGCTCCCATAATCGGCTCCAACGAACAACAACCGGGAGCCGGACATGTCGCAGAGCACTGCTTCACCCAAGTCCAGTCATCCACGCTGGCTACGCCTGACCCATTGGCTCAACGCCCTGGCGGTGCTGGTGATGGTGACCAGCGGCTGGCGCATCTACAACGCCTCGCCGATCTATGAATTCAGTTTTCCCAAGTCGATCACCCTCGGCGGCTGGCTCGGTGGCGCGCTGCAATGGCATTTCGCGGCGATGTGGTTCCTGGCGATCAACGGTTTGATCTACCTGGCCTTCAACCTGTTCAGCGGGCGCCTGAAGCGACGTTTCTTCCCGATGTCGCCCAAAGGTGTGCTGCATGACCTGTGGGCCGCCTTGCGCGGAAAACTCGGGCATGCCGACCTCAGTCATTACAACCAGGTGCAACGGGTCGCTTACCTGTTCGTGATGGTCGACATCACGCTGCTGGTGCTCTCCGGGCTGGTGTTGTGGAAGTCGGTGCAGTTCCCGCTGTTGCGTGAATTGCTGTTCGGTTATGAAGGCGCGCGCCGTGTGCACTTTTTCGCCATGGCGCTGTTAGTGGCCTTCGTGGCAGTGCATCTGCTGATGGTCGCGCTGGTTCCGAAAACGCTGTTGGCCATGATCGTCGGCCGCAAGGAGCAGGTATGAAAAAGCGCATTCAGGTCCCCGGGCTGGACGAGGCTTCGATCCTCACCGACGCCCGCAAGATCCTCGCCCCGCAGATCGAAGATCGCTCGCGCCGTTCGTTCCTGCTGCGTGGCCTGACCCTCGGCGGCGTGGCCATGCTGTCCGGCTGCAACATCACCGACAACGAAAGCGTCGAAACCGCGCTGTCGTCCATGTCGCGCTTCAATGACCGGGTGCAAGGCTGGCTGTTCAACCCCAACGCCATGGCGCCGACCTATCCAGAGTCGATGATCACCCGGCCGTTTCCCTTCAATGCCTTTTACGGCATCGACGAGGCGCCGACGGTGGAGGAGGAGGGCTATCGCCTGGAAGTCACCGGCCTGGTCGCCGACAAACGCAGCTGGCGCCTCGAAGAGCTGCGCGCCATGGCCCAGACCGAGCAGATCACCCGGCACATTTGCGTCGAAGGCTGGAGCGCCATCGGGCGTTGGGGCGGCGTGCGCTTCAGTGACTTCCTCAAGCGCATCGGCGCCGACACCGATGCCAAATACGTCGGTTTCAAATGCGCCGACGACTACTACACCAGCATCGACATGGCCACCGCGCTGCATGCGCAGACTCAGTTGACGCTGACTTACGACGGCGCCGTGCTGCCCCGCGAGTACGGCTTCCCGATGAAGCTGCGCATGCCCACCAAGCTTGGCTACAAGAACCCCAAACACATCCAGGCGATTTTCGTCACTAACACCTATCCGGGTGGCTACTGGGAAGACCAGGGTTACAACTGGTTCGGTGGCAGCTGACGGGGGCCGGCCATTTCACACGTCCACAACCCACGTTCCAAGGAGCTTCATCATGAAAAAGTTGACCACCGTTGTTCTGTCCATGTGCCTGGCCGTTGGCGCTGCCTCTGTGTTCGCAGCTGACACGATGAGCAACGACAGCATGAGCAAGGATTCGATGTCCAAGGACGCCATGTCCAAGGATGCGATGAAAAAAGACGCGATGAAGAAAACCGATTCGATGTCCAAGGACGCAATGTCCAAAGACAGCATGAAGAAAGACGAGATGAAAAAAGACGCGATGTCCAAGGATGCGATGAAGAAAAGCGAAATGTCGCAGTAAGTCCAGCCACCGCAGACCCTGTGGGAGCGAGCTTGCTCGCGATGAGGGCATGACAGTCGACATCGATGTTGACTGATCCGCCGCCATCGCGAGCAAGCTCGCTCCCACAGGTTTTTCCGCAGGGCCTCGGGGTAGCGTGCTGCACAAGATTGATCAGCCCACTTGATACCAGCCACTTGGCTGTATCAAAAATGAATTTTCCGCCGAGTCCGCTGCTCATACCCTATAGGTAGCGGATTTGAGCCCGCGATTTCATTGAGGCAATCAGGGAGCGGCACGGTCATGAGTCGAGTACCGACGGCGGGTGGAGATCTTCCTGGCGGGTTGATTCTGGTGGTTGAGGACGATCCGCTGATCCTGGAGTTTCTCTGTGAGATTCTTCAGGAGGAAGGTTTTGTCGTCGAGCCGCAAACCAGTGCGGACGCGGCAGTGATGTATCTGGAGCAGCATGCGCCGCAGGTGGGCATGCTGCTGACGGACATCACCATGCCCGGCACGCTCAATGGCGCGGACCTGGCTAACCAGTTCGGCGATCGCTGGCCGGACAAGCCGATCATGATCATGTCCGGTTTCGAAACCCCGGCCAGCTCCGGGGTGCGACATGCCGTTTCGTTCATCAAGAAACCCTGGGCCATCGGTTCGTTGCTCGATTGTGTCGACGGCGCTTTCAAGTCAAAGAGACTCAACTGACTCACTCGCAGGTGTTACATTCCCGGGCAAATCCGTCCGGCACCTGCGAGGTTCTTTTCCTTGTCTGATCACACTGTTTTCAACTCGACTTACCGTGCCTTTCTGTTCGACATGGATGGCACCGTGCTGACGTCCATTGCCGCCGCCGAGCGAGTCTGGACAACCTGGGCGGTGCGCCATGGCGTCGATGTCGACACCTTCCTGCCCTCCATTCACGGCGCCCGCGCCGTCGACACCATCAGGCGCCTGGGCTTGCCCGGGGTGGATGCCGAGGCCGAAGCCGCGTGGATTACCGAAGCGGAAATCGACGATGTCGACGGGGTATTCGAAGTGGCTGGCGCGTCGGGCTTTCTCAAATCACTGCCGACTCATCAGTGGGCCATCGTCACTTCCGCCCCACGGGAATTGGCGTTGCGGCGAATGGCGGCGGCGGGGATTCCTGAACCCGCCGTCATGATCACTGCCGAGGATGTGACTGCCGGCAAACCGGACCCCGCGGGTTACCGCCTCGCGGCCCGGCGCCTGGGTGTCGAGCCTGCACAATGTCTGATTTTCGAAGACGCTACGGTGGGCATTCTGGCGGCCGAGGCGGCGGGGGCGGATTTGATGATCGTGACGGCGACTCATGAACAGCCGATCAAGACGTTGCATGCGACGTTGGCGGGTTATGAATCGGTCCGGGTTCAGGTGGATGCCGATGGTTCGGTTCGATTGAAGTCTGTGTAAACAACAGCAATCCCACAGGGGAACAGTGTTCCAGTCAGTAAAACCCGGGGATCAGCCGCCAGGAGCGGGCGCAATAGGCCTCGTATTCGCTGCCGAACTGTGCCCGGAGCAAGGCTTCTTCCGAGTGAATGCGCGCGATCAGCGGGATCAGCGTCAGCGCCACCAATATCAGCCCGACACCAGAACGAAAGGCCAATGCCCAACCCATGCCGATGACCATCATCCCCAGGTAACTGGGGTTGCGCAGGTTGCGGTAAATCCCATCGGTGACCAGCCGATGCCCCGGCTGAATGGCCACCAGCCCGCTGAAGCGCTTGCCCAGCACAAACACCGGCCATAACCGCAGCGCGCCGCCGCCGACGAATAAGAGTGTGCCGAGCCAGCGCACGCCTTCACCGCCAAAAGTCCAGAAATCGATGCGGTCGGTATAAGCCGGCAGAAAGCCGCTCAGTAAGCCGATCACGCCGAAGGCCGGAATGACCCAGCGGTTGGCCCGGTCTTCGCGTTCCCCCGAGCTCAGGTTGACCTCGGTGAACAGAGAAGCGACAGCCATGATCAGAGTGGCCAGGGCAACGACGACCAGTGAACCGTGGCTGAAATAGGCTGCGAAACCACCCAGTCCCCAGATCGCCAGGGCGAGGTAGGCGAGGGTGCTGACGACGGCGAAAAACGCCAGTTTGGCCGAGATTTTCATGGTGCCTCCGCGAACAGGCTTACGTAGGAGCTGCCGTAGGCTGCGATCTTTTGATCGCTCTTTGGCCTCAGAGTTTCCATGGGTAAAAGATCGCAACCGGCGCCGGACCGCTGAGACGGTCGCCCCGAGGCCGGGTGAACTAAGCTTGGGAGAGAGGACCGTTCACCACCGGCTGGCCGAAGTGCTCCGCGAGCCGGTGGCGTGTAACAGGAGCCCATATGCTTCACATCAGAACGCCTTTGATCCTGCACCCTGGCCTGTCGACCCCGTCCCGCCGTATCTGGCTGAAACTGGAAAACCTGCAACCCAGCGGCTCGTTCAAAATACGCGGCATTGGCTTGCTGTGCAGCCGGGCGGCGCAGCAGGGCAAGCGCAAGGTGGTCTGTCCCTCCGGCGGTAACGCGGGACTGGCCACGGCCATGGCCGCTGCATGCCTGGGGCTCAAGGCATGCATCGTGGTGCCGCACACCACCCCGCAAAGCACCAGGGCGCGGATCAGCATGACCGGCGCCGAGGTGATCGTCCACGGCAAGGTCTGGGACGAAGCCAATCAACGGGCACGGGAACTCGCCCAGGACCCACGCAGTGAATTCGTGCCGGCCTTCGACCACCCGGTGTTGTGGGAAGGGCACAGCACTATGGTCGATGAAATCCTTGACGACTGCCCGCCAGTGGATGTGCTGGTGGCATCGGTGGGCGGCGGTGGCTTGCTGGCGGGCCTGCTCACTGGTCTGATTCGTCATCGGCACACCGATTGCCGCATCGTTGCCTGCGAAACCGAAGGCGCGGCATCGTTCGCCGCGGCGGTGGCGGCCGGGTACCCGGTCAAATTGCCGAAAATCGACACTGTCGCCACCTCCCTGGGCGCCGCGCAAGTGGCCGCCTGGCCGGTCAAACACATCGGCGATTTTCCCCATGAATGCGTGGTGCTCAGTGATGATGAGGCGATCATGGGCGTAGTGCGTTACGCCAATGATTTGCGTCAGCTGGTCGAGCCGGCGTGCGGGGTTTCATTGGCGATTGCCTACCTCGATCACCCGGCGATTGCCGACGCCCATGACGTGGTGATCGTGGTGTGCGGCGGGGTGAGTATCAACGCACAACTCGTGGCCGGGTGGGCAAGCTTGTCCACTGGCACGCACGCGAGGTAGGGCTGGAAACGCTATCCCGGCGTCACAAGCCCCACCGCTGGCGATGACGATCTTCAGTGATCGGCGGCAACGCCTTCCTGGACGAGAATGGCGCGGGCTAGGTCTTCGTCGCTTGCGTTGTTGAGGGCGGGATTGTCCTGACGGATCTTTTTCAACACCGCCTCCAGATAGGCACCACGAATCGCACCGCCACTGGCGACGAAGCTGGAAGCGTCATCCCGGGCGGGAATCATGAGTTTGTGGTCTTTGAACGTTGAGTACAGCGAAGCGGAAACCCCGGCGGAAGTGGCGACGTCACCCGCATCCACTTTGGCCAGAGCCGAGCCGAAGGGTAAACAAAGTACCAGGGAAGAAATGATAAACATCCGGCGCATGACGGTGTCCTCCGACAGCATGAAGCATAAGGGAATTACCACATAGTTTAGGATGCGTGGCGGTCGCCGAGAGTTCCCTGGCATTAGCGAGGAACGGGCTGAGAGGGAGGCAAGGTCGTTGAACGTCGATATTCAAAGCGTGGTGATCGGGGCAGGCGTGGTCGGGCTGGCGGTGGCCAGGGCGCTGGCCATGAGCGGGCGGGAAGTGCTGGTGGTGGAGGCCGGCGGGGGGATCGGCACGGGCATCAGTTCGCGTAACTCAGAAGTGATTCACGCCGGCATCTATTATCCGGACGGCAGCCTCAAGGCGCGGTTGTGCGTGGAGGGCAAGCAGCGTCTCTACGCCTATTGCGATGAGCACGGTGTCGATTGCCGGCGCGTGGGCAAGCTGATCGTGGCCACCGATGAACAGCAGTACGCGGCTTTGCAGCGTCTGTTGCAGCAGGGGCGTCTCAATGGTGTCGATGACCTGCAATGGCTGGATGGGGCACAGGCCCGGGCGTTTGAGCCGGCGTTGTCCTGTGTCGCGGCGCTGTGGTCGCCGTCTACTGGCATCGTCGACTCCCACGCCCTGATGCTGGCGCTTCAGGGCGATGCCGAGCGGTTCGCAGCGACGCTGGCCTTGCGCACACCGCTGCTGTCGGCCCGTTGCACGGAGCAGGGCTTCGAGTTGCGCATGGGCGGCATTCAACCCATGACCCTGTACTGCCGCGAATTGATCAATTGCGCGGGGCTGTCCGCTCCCGGGGTGGCGCGCGCTATTGTCGGTCTGCCTGGGCAATTCATTCCCCGGGCGCATTTGTGCAAGGGCAGTTATTTCAGTTTCAGCGGCCGGGCGCCGTTTCGCCACCTGGTGTATCCGGCCCCGGAGAACGCGGGACTGGGTGTGCACATGACGCTCGACCTGGGTGGGCAGGCGCGCTTCGGGCCGGATATCGAATGGGTCGAGCACATCGATTACCGCGTCGAACTCCGCCGGGCCGAAGGGTTCTATCAGGCGATCCGCCGTTATTGGCCGGGTTTGCCGGACAACAGCCTGCAACCGGCCTACAGCGGCATTCGCCCGAAAATCAGCGGGCCGACTGAACCGGCTGCCGACTTTCTCATCAGCGGTCGGGCCGAGCATGGGGTGGAGGGGCTGGTCAATCTGTTCGGTATCGAATCACCGGGGCTGACCAGTTGCCTGGCGCTCGCCGAACACGTAGTAAAACGCCTGGACGACCGATGATCAGGGCTGGCACTGCCTTGCGGGCATTGGGTCTATGCTAGGGAGTGCGCTTACTGCCATCGGAGAACTCTGATGATCACCGTACGCACTGCCTGTCTGCTGGCCGATTACAAACGCTGGGCCAATCAGCGCCTCTTTGACAGCCTCGCAGCGCTCCCTCCGGGCGAAGTCAAAAAAGAACGGGTGTCGGTGTTCAAAAACATGATCGGCACCCTCAATCACGTGTACGTGGTGGATTGCATCTGGCAGGCGCACCTCGAAGGCCGGGGGCATGGCTTCAAGACTTCACACGACCTGCTGCATGCCGATCTGTCCGAACTGCGCCTGGCGCAAAAAGACATCGATCGCTGGTACTGCGACTGGAGCGCCCGGCAAACCGATGCCTCCCTGGACAAGCCCCTGGAATTCACCTTTGTCTCGGGCGAAAGCGGCACCATGAGCGCCGGCGCGATGCTGATGCACGTGGTCAACCACGCCAGCTATCACCGTGGCTGGGTGGTGCAGATGTACTTCGAGATTCCGGCCATGCCACCGGTGACCGACATGCCGGTGTATTTGCGCGAGTCCGAGCCGATAGTCCTGCAGTCGATCAATGCCCCGATAGTGGCGCCGCCATGTGCTGTGCAATTTTCGAGCGCAACCAGCGTTCTGCCGGATCGTTATCGTTGACCCCGTTCCAGACCATCGACAGTTCGGACAGCTTGATATCAAACGGCGCGTCGTCTGCCCGGAGCTGGCTGCTGCCTTCGATCAAGGCACTGGCCGCGTAATCCGGCACGGTGGCGAGCATGTCAGTACCCGCCAGCAAGGCCCGCAACCCCGCGAACTGTGGCACCGCCAGCACCACCCGGCGCGAACGGCCAATCCGTGCCAGGTCGTTGTCGATGGCACCGCTCAAGTCCCCGGAGAACGACACCAGCGCGTGAGGGCGTTCGCAGAACTCGTCCAGGGTCAACGGGCCGGGGCGGTCATCGCCGCGCAGGATCTTCACACTCAAGTCGCGCAATTTCTTGCGCTTGGCATTGGCCGGCAATTCCGTGGTGTAGCTGATGCCGACGGTAATCTCGCCGCTGGCCAGCATTGGCGACATCAGCAGGAAATTCACCCGGCGCACCACCACCACAACGTTCTGCGCTTCCTCACGAATCTGCTTGAGCAGCGGCGGAAACAACCCGAACTCGGCGTCGTCGGACAGACCGATGCGAAACACCTCGCGACTGGTGGACGGCTCGAAATCCTTGGCCCGGCTGACCGCTCCGGAAATGGTGTCCATCGCCGGTTGCAACTCCTTGAGAATCTGCAAGGCCCGCGGGGTCGGCTCCAGGGTTCGTCCGTTGCGCACCAGCAACGGGTCGTCGAACAGATCGCGCAACTTTGCCAGCGACGCGCTGACAGCGGGCTGGCCGAGGAACAGTTTTTCCCCGGCCCGGGTCAGGTTCTTTTCGAACATCAGGGTTTCGAAAATCACCAGCAGGTTCATGTCCACGCGGCGCAGGTCGTTGCGGTTCATGCCGGGGTTCTCGGTGGTTTTTTGAGTCTTCTCAGTAAAGCACCAAACGTCCAGGAAAGACGCGCAACCTGTGGGAGTGAGCCTGCTCGCGATAGCGGTGGGGCAGTCACATGGATGTTGGATGTGCTGCCGCCATCGCGAGCAGGTTCGCTCCTACAGGTCCTGTGTCAGCTCAGGCAGATTTGTATCAGGCCGGGGGAATCAGACTCTGCCGACAATCGAGCACCAGCCGCGCACCACCCAGTTCGCTGCTGCCGACCTCCAGCGTAAACCCGTGCAGGCTGACAATCGCCGCGACGATGGACAGCCCCAGCCCGAAGCCGCTTTTCTGATTGCCCGCCTCGGCACGGTAGAAACGCTGGAACACCGCTTCACGTTCCGCCTCGGGAATGCCCGGGCCGGAATCGAGCACTTCGATTCGCGTGTGCCCGCCATCATTGACCCCCCGCAAGATCACCGCGCCACCGGGCGGGGTGAATTTGATCGAGTTGCTGAGCAGGTTCGCCACCGCTTCGAACAGCAGTGCCCGGTCGCCATGGAGGGGTGGCAATGACGCGGGCAGGTGCAGCTGGAATATCAGGCCGTCGTCTTCCGCCAGGGGCAGATAGAACTCATGCAGCTCTTGCAACAACGCCACCGGGTCCACTTGCACGAAACCGGAGCGGCGCTGGCGGTCTTCCAGTTCGGAAATTCGCAGCAATCCACGGAAACGAGCCATCAGTGTGTCGGCCTCGGCCAGCACCAGGTCCAGTTGCATGGCCTGCGGCGAGCCTTCGCCGGCTTGCTGCTGCATGCGGTAAAGCTGCGCGCGCAGGCGGGTCAGGGGCGTGCGCAGGTCATGGGCGATGTTGTCGCACACGCCCTTGACCTCGTTCATCAGGCGTTCGATGCGTTCGAGCATGGCGTTGACGATGGCGGCGAGCATGTCCAGTTCGTCTCGCCGATTGGACAGTGGCAAGCGCCGGCTCAGGTCGCCAGCGACGATGGCTTCGGCACTGGCCTGAATCCCGCGAATGCGCCGCAACGGCCGGCGCCGCAGCAAAGACCAGCCGACGATACCCGGCACGATGGTCAGGGTCACACCCCAGAACAAGGCGTGAAGGATGATCCGGGTCACGGCGAACAGCGAGCCGTTGTCGCGAACCAGAATCAGCCACCAACCATCGCGGGTCTGGGTCGCCACGGCGTCGCAGCTGTCGTTGGGCAGGGTCGGGTCGTCGGACTCGGCGCAGTCGCTGAGCGTGTGGATCTTGCCATCGAGCGGCAAGCCATCCGGAATGTAGCGCAGGGCGCCGCTGAGGTAACGGTGTCGGGCATCGAACAGGCCGTAGGCGTCGATGCCGCGGATGTCGAAGGTCATGCTGACGGCGAGGGCGTCCACCAGCTGCTCGCCCGAGAAGCGCGAAAACAGGTGCTGGCGTTGCATCAGCGAATGCTTGGCCAGGTTGTCCAGGTAAGCGGAAACCTCGTAGTACATGACCCCCATGAGAATCCCGCTCCAGATCACGAACAGCGAACTGTAGAGCGCCAGCAAACGGCTGCTGGAAGAGCGCCAGCCTTTAGACGGGTTCGGCAATGACATAACCCGAGCCTCGCACGGTCCGAATCAGTGGGACATTGCCAGGCGGGTCGATCTTCTTGCGCAGACGGCCGATGTGGACGTCGATCAGGTTGGTGCCGGGGTCGAAGTGGTAACCCCAGACCTCTTCGAAAATCATCATCCGCGAGAGGATTTGCCCGGTATTGCGCATCAGGAATTCCAGCAGTTTGTACTCGGTGGGCAACAGCGTCAGCAGTTGACCGTCGCGGCTGGCTTCGTGGCTGATCAGGTTCAGTTCCAGATCCGCCACCCGCAGGGTAGTGGCCTGGGCGGTGACGGTGTTCTGCCGGCGCAGCAGGACTTCGACCCGGGCGGCCATTTCATCGGTGGCGAAGGGTTTGGTCAGGTAGTCGTCGCCGCCGGCACGCAAGCCGCGCACACGTTCATCGACGTCGGACAGTGCGCTGATCATCAGGATCGGCGTGACCACGCCCATGGTCCGCAGCGTGGTGACAATCGCCAGGCCATCGAGCTCGGGCAACATGCGATCGAGGGTGATCAGGTCATAGTTGCCGCTGACCGCACGTTCGAGCCCTTCGCGACCATTGTCGACCCAGTCGACGTCGAGGCCGTGGCTACTCAGTTCGGCGACAATTTCCCGGGCGGTCACGGCGTCGTCTTCGATGGTCAAGATGCGGGTCATAGGGCTGGCCTGATTAAATGTTCACAACGTTGTGCGGCATTTTGCCAAGAAATGGTCGCAGGCTTTCTAAATAAAAGTTCATGGACGCGACACTGGTGACTGCCCTGGTTTCGTCGGAACGCCGCCCGGAGCCGGGAAATGAATCGGTCAGTCAATCGGCGTACTGACAAACACCTCAAGCCCTTCGGCATACGCCGTGAACGCGGCGATCCGCGGAAACTGCGTCGCATTCACCTGATCCGGCACTACCAGATTGGTGAAGCTCCAGGCCACCGCCAGCGTAATGCCATCCTGCTCAATCAAACCGTCAGTCTTCAGCGGCTGCTTTTCCAGCTCCCGCTCCAGTGCCGAATAGGCTGCCGTCAGTTGTCCTCCGACCCGCTCAACCCAGGGTTCGAATTGAATTTCCACCGGCCGCAAGTTGCGCTCGTAGTAAAGCTGCACGGACTTTTCGCTGGCGGCCAGCGCCAGGCCAATCAGGCGCAACGCGCGCAGGCGCTGACTCGGTTCGACGGGCATCAGGCTGTTATCGGTCAGGGTTTCCAGGTAGTCGATGATCAGCGTCGAATCCATCAACACTTCACCGTCATCCAGCACCAGCGTGGGCGCCTTGACCACCGGGTTAATCTGCTGGAATTGTTCGAAGTGGCGGAACACCGAGACCGATTGATGTTCCAGGGTGATCCCCAGGCATTTGGCAGAAATGGCGGCGCGCCTGACATAGGGTGAATCCAGCATACCGATCAGCTTCATGGTCCTTTCCTTTATATGGCCATTTCGGGAGGGACAACCTTAGCTGAGGTTCGCAGCCCTGCAAATGACTGTGAATAATGCCCGGTGCAAGCCGTTTGTCTTCTATATACCTACGCTCGATTGAATTTCTTGCTATAAACGCACTCCGATTACCACCTCAAAGCCTGCGGTAGAGCATTTTCAGGGCTTTGTCGGACAAATTCGCTGTCTTTTCAGTTGCTGAGGCCTCAAGTCGGCCGTAGACTGCCGCCCCTCGTAAATTGAGTGCCGGGTGGCGCTTGGAACAAACGGCGCCTTTCCGATGGCCTGCCCAGGTCTGCCGGAACGCTCCCTTATTCGCCTTAATGCACGTTTTTTTATAGAGATATCAATGACAAAGGACAAGTTGCTGGCCATGCCGGCGGATGACTACATGAATGCCGAGCAACATGCTTTTTTCTCCGAGCTGTTGCAGAACATGAAAGTTGAAACCCATGAGCGCATCGAACAGAACCGCATCGCCATCGAAAGCCTGGACACCCCGGCCGATCCGGCAGACGCGGCTTCGGTCGAAGAAGAGCGCACCTGGCTGGTGAACGCTATCGATCGCGACCAGCGCATGCTGCCTCAGTTGGAACAAGCCCTTGAGCGCATCAAGGAAGACAGCTTTGGCTGGTGCGACGACAGCGGCGAGCCGATTGGCCTCAAGCGCCTGCTGATCAGCCCGACCACCAAGTACTGCATCGAAGCTCAAGAGCGTCACGAGCAAATCGACAAGCACCAGCGTCAGGCCTGATTCTGCAAGGCAGCCCCTTTGATCCGGGCTGCCCTGAAAAGATCGCAGCCTGCGGCAGCCCCAGCGCAATTGACGCAGGGCGCTGTTGCAGGCTGCGATCTTTGTTTTCTGCCGTCTTCGATTTCCCGGTTTTTTTTCTATTGATTTGCTGCAACGCTCACGACTAAAGGCTCATGGATAATGGCTTTATGGTGGCGTTTAATGCGAAGACAACAATTAGAAGCTTTCCGGGGTAACGATGATGACGAGAGACGGGTCTCTGGTTGCGGCAGTGCCTGCACCAGTGCTATTGCCGAAAAACCGCTGGCTGACACCGACACTGCAAAGCATCGCCCTGATGCTGTTGTTATGTGGCATGACGCAGGGTTACTGGTCGCTCTACCTTGGCCTGCCCCTGGCCATATTGATTATCTGGCTGCCTCGCCTGCGTTCGCGCGCGACCCCGCAGGCGGCTTCCCCCGACAACCCCGATGCCATCGGCGAGTTGACTCGCGATCTTTCCTACACCACCAGCCATAACGCGCTGTCAGCCGCCGGTGTGGCGTTCTCGGTTCGGCAACTGGCGGACAAACTGCAATCGCAGCTCACGGCGGCGGCACAGATTGTCAGCAACGCCGAGGTCATGATCACCACCGAACAGGCCGCCTCGACGCTCAGTCGCCAGGCGCTCAGTGCCGCCAGCGAGGCTCATCAAAGCGCAGCGGTCGGGCGTACGGAACTGATCGAGTCCATTGCGCACATGCATCAGCTCAGCCAGCGCGCCAGCAACAGCCGTGAACTGATCGAAGCCTTGAGCCTGCGCAGCAATGATATCCAGCGCGTGACTCTGGTGATTCAGTCCATCGCCAGCCAGACCAATCTGTTGGCGTTGAACGCCGCTATTGAAGCGGCGCGGGCAGGGGAGCACGGTCGCGGGTTTGCAGTGGTGGCCGACGAAGTGCGTGGGCTCGCCGCACGCACGGCGACGGCCACGGGCGAAGTGGGCGAAATGGTGGCCGACATCCAGCAACGCACCGCGCAGGTGGTGGAGCAGATCCGCCAACTGTCCAGCGACCTCGACACCGGCGTCGAGCAGGTCGAACAGACGGGGCAGCACCTGGAGAACATTGCCCGTCTGGCGGCCAGTGTCGAGTCCCAGGTCGGGGAAATCGCCCAGGGGGCAGACACCAACCGTGAACAACTCGATAGCCTGTTTCACGCCATCGAACAGATGCGCAGCGACCTGGCCGTCAGCGACCAGCAGACTCAACGTCTGGCCCATGCGGCGGTGCAAATGGAAGGGCAAGCCGAAACCATCAGCGAGCGTCTTGCCGAGGTGGGGCTGGATGACTATCACCAGCGGATCTATGACCTGGCCCGGGAAGGCGCGAGCCAGATTGCAGCGCGTTTCGAGGCGGACATCGATGCCGGTCGAATCAGTCTCGACGATCTGTTCGACCGAAATTACCAGACCCTCCCCAATACCAGCCCGGCCAAGTACCAGACGCGTTTCGACCGCTACACCGATCAGGTTTTGCCAACGATCCAGGAACCGTTGTTACCGCGTCACGAAGGATTGGTGTTCGCCATCGCCTGCACCCAGCAGGGTTATGTGCCGACCCATAACAAGGCGTTCAGCCAGCCACTGACGGGCGATGCACAGATCGATGCCTTGCAGAACCGGACCAAGCGCAAGTTCGCTGACCGCACAGGGATCCGCTGCGGCAGCCATCAGAAGGCCGTGCTGCTGCAAACCTATACGCGCGACACTGGAGAGTTGATGCACGATCTCTCGGTGCCGATCATGCTCAAGGGCCGGCATTGGGGCGGTTTGCGCCTGGGCTACAAACCGCAAAAGCCGCGCTAGAAAGCCCGGGCTGCCGGATGATTGTTACGAATCCTGCAATGAACCTGTGCAGGGAGTTGCTGTTTCCTCGTCGAAAAACTAAATAACATACCTACTAATTAGGTTGCTAATTAATTTCGAGAGGTCAGCATGCAAGGCAAAGTTGATGTCGCGGTCATGATCGGCAGCGGTGTGCCCGCCAATTTGCGATCCATGGGGCGCAGGGTCTGTTGGGTGGTGTTGTTCAATGGCGAGCGCCGGGGCACGGCGTTCTCCAGTCGCGATGAAGCGGAGGAGTGCAAGGCTGCCTGGTTGGCGCAATTGAACGCCGAAGAACCTGGCAGCCTGCATTGAGGTGGTCAGTGCGTCTGGTGCATACGCAGGTTCAGGTCGTCGACCACCCGCGCCCAATCTACGTCTTCGCGCACCGCCAACCCGACAATCAGGCTTTCAGCGCGCCCGCATCGACCGCCGCCTTCAGTTCCCTGGCCGATTCCTGGGCCGCAATGGCGGCGACATCCGGGGTTTTGAACCAGCGATCCTTTTCGACCTGGTAATACGTCACGGTCTTGAGCGGTGGCTTGGCGCGCATGACAATCACGGCCTGGAATTCACCCTCGACTTCTCTGGCTTCACCCCGGATAAAAAACTCGCCGATATCAAATTCCGTCACGTTGCCGACTTCCCCTGGAAATACGTTGTTGTTGTCAACGCGACCCGATTTTCTGCGGATCCGTTTTATTTGGCGGGCAGTATGGCAGTAGTTGCCCGTCGACGGCTCAGATAAGTCGGCGGGCAGACGAAACGTCGATGGCGATGAGTGCGGCGGGCAGTCAACAATGTGATTCCAGAAACCGGGCGAGGGCACAGGCTTCGTTATGATCGGCTCGGAAACCTCTTACGCAGCCTGTCGAAATATCCTTGATATGAAAGAAGGCAATGCCCGCCATCACCACCTGAAATCGCGGGCGGGCCGGGACATCGTGATGCGGTTCGTGGTGGCGGAACCGTATCGGATGCGCGGTTGGCGCTGTTTCCGAGTCAGGCACCAACGGATAAGCAAAGTGAGTCAGCGTGCACATGTGAAGTCCTTTTCATGGTTTTATCGACGTATGCACGTCGTTTTGGCTAGTCTCCAAGAGCATCGCTGCTCTAGAATCACCCTCACTGGCGGGTGATCGATGTTTATCTAAAGCAATTTTTTGCGGACGATATGTAGGAAAAGATTTTTTCTTGATGAGATTTTTCCCCGAAGTTGATAGTCCATAATTTTCTGGCAGCAGGAAGGGCGTTTTCCTTCAGCCTGTGACGAACGCCAGTCAGGACGACGCGAGTGACGTTCCAGTAGTCTTCTCAAGCTTCGTGATGAATGAGTGCACTGCTCATTCAGGACTTCAATCCGGGTTCTTTGGCGACACCTTCGGCATTGCCGCTTTTTTGGCTGTGCGTTTATTTTTCGCGCACGGCACCATTTTTCAGATGTGGGGATGTTTCCTTGGCAGTAAGTAATCTCGATATGCATGCTTTGTTCGTACTGGGTGATTTGCGCGCAAAGCTGGTCAAGCAGTTTCAGTCACGTTTCGTTTACATCACCGAACAGAACGCCGAAGGCATCTACATTGCCGAAATCGACACCGAATCAGCCCTGGTGGTGGACGACAAACCCGGACTCAAGCTCAAGGTCGGTGATCATTTCAGCGCGTCCGTGCTGCCCAGTCGCGAAGGCGGCAAGCTGGACATCAAGTTCCGCGACATCAAACTGACGGTTTACGGAATTGGCGATTACGCCTTCGTGACCACGGCCGACGGTCAGGGGATAGTGTTCAAGGAAGGTCACAGCGTGGTGATGGTGTTTGCCGCCCATCAACAGCTGCAGGAAGGCCTGACCAAGACCCTCAAAGCCGTGACCGCCAAAGCGGCCAAGTGGCGCAAGGGCGAGCTGGTGACCTTCAAGGCCAGCGAGTGATGACCCTGACCCGCGCCGATTTCCACGAACAGAACCTGGCCAGCGCTCAAGACGAAGCGCGGCGGCTGTTCGGGCAGAAGGTCATTCTGCAAGGAGCCTGGCTGAATTGGGTGGCGTCACAGCTTTACCAACTGCAACCGGCGGCATACGCCAGCATGGTCAGACGCGAGCTGATGCGTTTGCAGGAAACCTGCGAAAACTGATCCACGCACCTCGAAAGCAGGAACCTCTACTACAGTCATTGGACTGAGTATTCAGAGGCTTGGCGGTCTACTGCCAGGCCATCCTGCTATTGCTGTGAACAGCACGAGGTGCAAAAGCATGAACGGATTTCGACGGTTGCTGGCTGCTGTCCTGGCCACTTTCGGTTTGCTGGCGATTCCCGCCCCGGTGTTTGCCGCCCAGGCGCCGATCCACTTCGCCGACCTGAACTGGGAAAGCGGCAGCCTGATTACCGATGTCCTGCGCATCATTGTCGAGAAGGGCTACGGGCTGCCGACCGACACCTTGCCGGGCACCACCATCACCCTGGAAACCGCGCTGGCCAACAATGACATCCAGGTCATTGGCGAAGAGTGGGCCGGTCGCAGCCCGGTCTGGGTCAAGGCGGAAGCCGAAGGCAAAGTCGTCAGCCTCGGCGACACGGTCAAGGGCGCTACAGAAGGCTGGTGGGTGCCGGAATATGTGATCAAGGGCGACCCGGCCAAGGGCATCAAGCCGCTGGCACCGGACCTGCGCAGCGTCAGCGACCTGCCGAAATACAAAAACGTGTTCAAGGACCCGGAAGCCCCGACCAAGGGACGTTTCCTCAACAGCCCCATCGGCTGGACCTCGGAAGTGGTCAACAAGCAGAAGCTCAAGGCCTATGGGCTGGACGACAGCTACGTGAACTTCCGCAGTGGTTCGGGCGCGGCACTGGATGCAGAGATCAGTTCGTCCATTCGTCGTGGCAAGCCGGTACTGTTTTACTACTGGTCGCCCACGCCGTTGCTCGGCCGCTTCAAGCTGATACAACTGGAAGAGCCACCGTTTGACGCCGAAGCCTGGAAGACCCTGACCGACGCCGATAACCCCAACCCACAGCCGACCCGTTCCCTGGCCTCCAAGCTGTCGATCGGTGTGTCCACACCCTTCCAGAAGCAGTATCCGCAGATTGTCGAGTTCTTCGCCAAGGTCGACTTCCCGATCGCCCCCCTGAACAAAGCGCTGGCCGAGATGAGCGAGAAACATACACCGCCGCGTCAGGCGGCGCAGGCGTTCATGAAGGCTCATCCGGACGTCTGGCGGGCCTGGCTGCCCAAGGACGTGGCGGATAAAGTCTCCGCCGCCCTGTAGGAGCTGCCGCAGGCTGCGATCTTTTGATCTTGTCTTAAAAAAACAAAATCAAAAGATCGCAGCCTGCGGCAGCTCCTACAATGTTCAGTTCATATTCCTTTCAAGGATCTCTGAACCATGACCTTGCTGTTGGCTCAGTGGCTGGTGACGATCTTCGCAGTGATCAGTCTGGTGCATGTGTATTGGGCGTTGGGTGGTGAATGGGCGGCGGTGGCGGCGGTCCCGCAAGTGCCGCAGGAGGGCAGCGCGCAACTGCGACCGGCGTTCAAGCCACGAGGCTGGATCACGCTGGTGGTGGCTGCGGTGTTGTTGTTGATTGCCGTGCTGGTGTGCTTGCGGGTGGGTTGGTGGCTGCCACCGTTGCATCACTGGTCGTTGCAGTGGGTGATCAGCGCCATAGCGATTTTGCTGTTTGCCCGGGCCATTGGCGATTCGGAGCTGGTGGGTTTTTTCAAAGAGGTCAAAGGCTCGAAATTTGCCCGGCTGGACACCTGGGTTTACTCGCCGTTGTGTGTGGTGCTGGGGGCGGGGTTGTTGACGGTGGCCTGGATCTGATTGATCGACATTTTTGTAGTGACAATACTGGCCTCATCGCGAGCAAGCTCGCTCCCACAGTGACGGGTGTCGTACACACCTTTTGAGTCCGACACCAAACCTTGTGGGAGCGAGCTTGCTCGCGATGAGGTCGGTCCAGCCAATACAAATCTTTGGTCTAACTACCGCTCTCGGTCCGCCGACTGCTCACTTCGGCCGGCACATCATCCCCGGCCATGCGTTTGCGAAACAGCGCCGCCCGGGCCAGCAGCAAGGTGGTCACCGGTACGGTAATCGCCAGCAGGATCGGAATCAGCCAGGCGTGCAATACCGGTGCGGACTTGAGCGCCGAAAAGTAGATGATCGATGCCAGCGCCACGCACCAGGCCCCAAGCGTCGAGGCCAGGGCTGGTGGGTGCATGCGCTGGAAGTAGTCCTTCATGCGCAGCAGACCCGTGGCGCCGATCAACGCAAACAGGCTGCCGAGCACCAGCAGGATCGCCACCGGGATTTCCACCCACAATGACAATGGCGTATTCATTCGATCACCTCACCACGCAGCAGGAATTTCGCCAGGGCGAACGAGCCGACGAAACCGAACAGTGCGATCAGCAGCGCCGCCTCGAAGTACGTGTCACTGGCATAGCGAATACCCAGCGCCAGCATCATCAGCATCGCGACGATATACAGATAGTCCAGCGCCAGGACCCGGTCCTGGGCCGACGGTCCCTTGAACAGGCGGACCAGGGTCAGGATCATCGCCAAAGAAAAGAAGAACAGGCTCAGCAGGATCGCGCTCGACAGCAACGGGCTCATTCGAAGATCTCCATCAAAGGACGTTCGTAGGTCGCCTTGAAGTGCTGGATGAACAGCGCCTCATCGTCCAGGTCGAAGACGTGCAACAGCAGAATGCTGCGGTCCAGCGCCAGCTCCGACCAGACTGTACCGGGCACCACCGTGGTGATCATCGACAGCGCGGCCAGGCCGTTGGCGTCACGCAAGTCCAGCGGCACCTTGATGAATCGCGAGCGGGGCGGGCGGCGACCGGCATTGAGCACGCTCCAGGCCACGGCGAGGTTGGACATCAGCACATCGCGCCCGACCAGCAGGACCAGGCGCAGGATCACTCCAGGTCGACGAATGCGCACCGGCAGCGGACGCAGCCTGCGCATCATCAATGGCGCACAGAACCCCAGCACCGCACCCAGCAGCAGGTTGCCGGGGCTGGTCGACAGGTTCAGCAACAGCCACAGCAGCCACAAGGCCAGCGACAGCAACGGTGCCGGAAACAGGCGCTTCATGGCTGCACCTCCTGCGGGGTTGCATGGGCCGGCGGGTTCGGTACAACGCGCGTGTCGAGCACCGCCATCACGTACTGCTGCGGGTTGTACAAGGCATCGGCGGCGGCCTGGGTGTAGCGCAGCAGCGGATCGGCCTTGAAGGTCAGCGCAATGCTCAAGCCCAGCAGGGCGAAGACCGGCACGCATTCCAGGCGTCGCAGCAGGGGCGAAGGACGTTCGGCTGGCGTCCAGAAGCGCTGGATACCCAAGCGCGAGAACGCGATCAGCGACGCCAACCCGGACACAATCAACAACACCAACAGGCCCCACGCGGCGTTGGAAACCGGTGTGTTGCCGCTGTTGCCCAGGCCCAGCGGATTGAGCAGGGCACCGATCAACCCGAGTTTGCCGATAAAGCCGGAGAGCGGCGGCATGCCGATGATCAGCAAGGCGCAGGCGATGAAGCTCAGGCCAAGAAACGCCATGGTCCAGGGAATCACCTGGCCGACCACGGCTTTTTGTTCGTCGTCGAGGTTGATGCCTTTGGGCGGATGCAGGGATTCCAGTGGCCGCGGCAGCAGTTCGGTTTCGTCTTCGAGCAGGATTTCGTTGGCCGAGCGCGAGCGTTCGATCAGTTCGGCCAGCAGGAACAATGCGCTCAATGCCAGGGTCGAGCTGAACAGGTAGAACAGCGCCGCGCCGACCAGGTTCGGCTGGGCGAAACCGATGGTCGACAACAGAATGCCCGCCGACACCAGAATGCTCAGGCTGGCCATGCGCTCCAGGCGTTGCGCGGCGAGGATCGCCATGGCGGCGCAGACGATGGTCGCCATGCCACCGTAAATCAGCCACTGCCCGCCATAGAACGCCGATGCCCCGGCCTGGGCGGAGAACAGCAGCGTCCACAGGCGCAGCAAGGTGTAGACGCCGACCTTGGTCATGATCGCGAACATCGCCGCCACCGGCGCACTGGCCGAGGAATAGGCCGGCACCAGCCAGAAGTTCAACGGCCACATGCCGGCCTTGGCCAGAAACGCGACGGCCAGAATCCCCGCGCCGGCGTGCAGCAAGCCCCGATCAGCTTCGGACACCAGCGGGATTTTTACCGCCAGGTCGGCCATGTTCAGTGTGCCGGTGACCCCATAGATCAGCGCCGCGCCAATCAGGAACAGCGACGAGGCCAGCAGGTTGATCGAGATGTAATGCAGCCCCGACGACACCCGCGCCCGGCCCGAGCCGTGGAGCATCAACCCATAGGACGCGGCCAGCAACACCTCGAAGAACACGAACAGGTTGAACAGGTCAGCGGTGAGGAACGCGCCGTAAAGGCCCATCAACTGGATCTGGAACAGCGCGTGAAAACTCGAACCTGCGCTGTCCCAGCGTGCCATGGCGAACAGCAGGGCACTGACGCCGATGATGCCGGTCAGCACCAGCATCAGCGCCGACAGGCGATCGACCACCAGTACCAGGCCGAACGGCACTTGCCAGTTGCCCGGCAGGTACACACCGATGGAGCCGGGCACGCCGGTGGTTTGTGTCCATTGCAACAACGCCACGGCAATGCCCAGGCCGAGCAGGCTGGAGAACAGATTGATCTTCGCCTTGAGCGGCCGGTGCTTCTCGCCGAGCATCAGCATGATCGCGGCAGTCAGCAGCGGCAGCAGGATGGGCGCGACGATCAGGTGAGTCATCGCCATCATTCCCTGGGCTCCCGGCCATCCACATGGTCAGTGCCGGTCAGGCCCCGGGAGGCCAGCAGCACTACCAGGAACAGCGCAGTCATGGCGAAGCTGATGACGATCGCCGTCAGCACCAGTGCTTGCGGCAACGGGTCGGTGTAGTGCAGCAAGTCCTGCGGTACGCCGTCCTTGATGATCGGCTCCTTGCCGATGAACAGGCTGCCCATGCTGAAGATGAACAGATTGACGCCGTAGGACAGCAGGCACAGGCCCATGACCACCTGGAACGTCCGTGGGCGCAGGATCAGCCAGACGCCGGACGCGGCCAGTACGCCGATGGCGATTGCGATGACTTCTTCCATCAGACGACCTCCTTCATGGCAACGGATTTAGGCTGGGCAGCGGTTTTGTGACCCCGCACCGATTGGTGGGCGAGGGCTGTGAGGATCAACAGGGTCGAACCGACCACCACGCCGTATACGCCGATGTCGAAGAACAACGCGCTGGCCAGGTGAATGTCACCCAGCAGAGGCAACGAGAAATGCCAGGTGTGGGTGGTCAGGAACGGATAGCCGACCAGCATCGCACCCAGCCCGGTGGCCGTGGCAAACAGCAGTCCGGTGCCCATCCAGCGCAGTGGCCGCAGGCTCATTTGCGCCTCGACCCACTGCGTGCCGGCGACCATGTATTGCAGGATGAACGCCACCGACATCACCAGCCCTGCAACAAAGCCGCCGCCCGGTTGATTGTGCCCGCGCATGAACAGGTAGAACGACACCACCAGCGCCACCGGCAACAGCAGGCGCACCAGCACCGCCGGCACCATCATGAAGCCGAGTGCGGTGTCGCTGGCGTGACGCGGGTTGACCAGGTCGGTGACCACGTCCGGTGCGAGCAAGCGTTGCTGGGCCGGCAGTTGCAGGCTTTCTTTCGGTGGGCGGAAGCGGCGCAGCAGGGCGAACACGGTCAGGGCCACCGCCACCAGCACGGTGATTTCACCGAGGGTGTCGAAACCACGGAAGTCCACCAGCATCACGTTGACCACGTTGCTGCCGCCGCCTTCGGGCAAGGCGCGGCTGAGGTAGAACGAGGAAATATCGTTGGGGGTCTGGCGCGTCAGCATGGCGTAGGCCAGCAACGCCATGCCGACACCGACCGCGGTCGACAGCAGCAAGTCGCGGATCCGCCGTACCCGCGCCCGGCGCAGACTGCCGGGCAACGGCGAGACTTCCTCGATCCGTCGTGGCAACCAGCGCAGGCCCAGCAGGATCAGCACCGTGGTCACCACTTCGACCGCCAGTTGGGTCAGGGCCAGGTCCGGCGCCGAAAACCAGACGAAAGTGACGCAGGTCATCAGGCCGCAGACG
Organism: Pseudomonas sp. 05L36; assembly: GCF_056398125.1. Lineage (NCBI taxonomy): Bacteria > Pseudomonadati > Pseudomonadota > Gammaproteobacteria > Pseudomonadales > Pseudomonadaceae > Pseudomonas > Pseudomonas sp. 05L36. Next base: position 28,459 of record NZ_JBFTOU010000023.1, read on the forward strand.
CTGACCATGGTCAGGGCCGCGAGCCGGTGATACTTGGCTTGATAGGCCGCGCCCAGGGCGCAGGCGATGGCCAGCAACCACAAGGTGACGAAGACGATCGACCCGGGGATTTTCGGCCGGTCGCCCCAGTGCAGGCTGCTGTGCAGCATGGGGATCAACCCGGCCAGCACGGCGGCGAACACCACCAGGAACAACTGCATTTGCAGGCGCCGGGTGCCAATCCGCGGCTCCAGGCGCCGGGCCAGGCGCATGATCGCGACCAGCGCGTATTCGAACAGGTGCTTGCCGTCCAGGCGACCAATGACCGGCGGACGGTTGAAGCGTCCGCGCTTGAATTGATTGCGCAGCAGCAGATAGAGCACGGTGCCGCAGGACAATGCGATCAGGCTCATGATCATCGGCGCGTTCAGGCCATGCCAGATCGCCAGGCTGTACTCGGGCAGCGTGCCGCCGACCACCGGTTGCGCCGCCGCCGCGAGTAGCGGGCCGACTATCTGGGCCGGGAAGATGCCCACCAGCAGGCAGGCGAACACCAGCAGCTCGACCGGCGCGCGCATCCAGCGCGGCGGCTCGTGGGGGGTGTGCGGCAAATCGGTCGCGGGCGGGCCGAAGAACACATCCACGGTGAAACGCAGGGAGTAGGCCACGCTGAAAGTGCCGGCAATGGTTGCCACGATCGGCAGGCTCAGTTCGACCCAGCGCGTGGCATTGATGAACACGGTTTCGGCGAAGAACATTTCCTTGGACAGGAAACCGTTGAGCAGCGGCACACCCGCCATCGAGGCGCTGGCGACCATGGCCAGGGTCGCGGTGAACGGCATCAGCTTGTACAGGCCGCTGAGCTTGCGGATGTCACGGGTGCCGCTTTCGTGGTCGATGATGCCGGCGGCCATGAACAACGAGGCCTTGAAGGTCGCGTGGTTGAGGATGTGGAACACCGCGGCGACGGCGGCCAGCGGGCTGTTCAAGCCGAGCAGCAGGGTAATCAGGCCCAGGTGGCTGATGGTCGAGTAGGCCAGCAAGCCCTTGAGGTCGTTCTGGAACATCGCGCAGTACGCCCCGAGCAACAGGGTGCAGGCGCCAGCGCCGCTGACGATGTAGAACCATTCCTCACTGCCGGAAAGCGACGGCCATAGCCGCGCAAGCAGGAAGACCCCGGCCTTGACCATGGTCGCCGAGTGCAGGTACGCCGACACGGGTGTCGGCGCGGCCATGGCGTGGGGCAGCCAGAAGTGGAAGGGGAATTGCGCGCTTTTGCTCAAGGCACCGATCAGGATCAGGGGCAATAGAATCGGGTAGAGGGCATGGGCGCGAATCAGGTCGCCGGCGACCAGGACCTTGTCCAGGTCATAGCTGCCGACCACATGGCCGAGCAGCATGGCCCCCGCCAGCAGGCACAAACCGCCCGCACCGGTCACCATCAGCGCCATGTAGGCGCCGCGCCGGGCATCGGCGCGATGGTGCCAGTAGCCAATCAACAGGAACGAGAAGAGGCTGGTCAGCTCCCAGAAAAACACGATCTGGATCAGGTTGCCGGAGATCACCAGCCCGAGCATGGCGCCCATGAAGGCCAGGAAAAACGCGAAGAAACGCGGCACCGGATCGTTCGGCGACATGTAGTAGCGGGCGTACAGCGAAACCAGGGTGCCGATGCCCAGCACCAGCATGGAGAACAGCCAGGCGAAACCGTCCATGCGCAGGACGAAGTTCAGGCCCAGGCTGGGCAGCCATGAAAACTCTTCGCGAATGACGCCGCCATGGGCGATCTGCGGGTACAGGAATGCGACCTGAAGGGTGCCGATCAGGGCGATCAGGCCGGCTAGCAGAGATTCGGCGTTACGGGCATTGTGCGGCAACACGGCCGCCAAACAGCTGCCTATGAAAGGCAGAAGCAGTAGAACTATCAGGGACATAGGCTTCTAATCTGCGGAAGTTTGTGAAGCATCATACGTGCCAGCTCCCGGATCACCAAACGCCAAGCTGTCGCAGAATCCTACACGGTAGACGGAAAAGCCCTGATTCACATTGTTTCAGATAGAGGTTGGGGAGCCAGTTCTGGCCCCTTCGCGAGCTTGCTCGCGATGGCGGCCTATCTGGCAATGCAGAGATTGCGGTTTATCGCTGTGTTTCCTGCTCCAGCTCCTGCTCAGCCGCCGCCTTACCCTTGGTCTTCAACTCACTGACTATCACCGCCGCTACAATCAACCCGGCCCCGACCAGGGCAATCGCCGGCAAACGTTCCCCGGCGATGCGCCCGACAATCCCGGCCCATACCGGCTCACCGGCATAGATCAGCGTGGCGCGGGTCGGTGACACGCTTTTCTGTGCCCAGTTCATCGCCACCTGAATCGCCGCGCTTGCCGCCCCAAGGCCCAGCGCGCTACACAGCAGCAACCACGAGAAATCCGGAATCGCCTCGTTGGTCGGCACCACCATCAGGAACGACAGCACCGAAGTCACCGCCAGTTGCACCGCCGTCACCCGGCGCACATCGACCTGGCCGGCATAGGTGCTGATCAGGATGATCTCGGCCGCAATGGCCACGGCGCTGATCAAGGTGGCGATTTCACCGGAGCTGAAGTTGAACGCCGCACCGGACGGCCCGGACAACAGCATCAACCCGCTAAAGGCCAGCATGATGCCGATGCTGGGCATCAACCCCGGGCGCCGCCCCAGCACCAGCCATTGCAGCAACGGCACGAAAGGCACGTACAGCGCGGTAATGAATGCCGATTGGCTGCTGGGAATGCTCTGCAACCCGACCGTCTGCAAGCCGTAGCCGAGCATGATCGCCACGCCGATAAACGACCCCGCCTTGAGTTCGAACAAAGTCATGTCGCGCAGATGACGCCAGGAGAACAGGGCGACGATGCTCGCGGCGGCGGCAAAACGCAGGCCGACGAAAAACATCGGGCCGCTGACGGTCATCGCGTGCTGTACCAACAGGAAGGTACCGCCCCAGACCATCGTGATCAGCACCAGCACGCATTCAGCCTTGCTGAACCGTGTGAAACGGGAGGAAGCCTTTGGGGAGTTCACCAACGTCATGACCTTGCACGCTACTGGAGGGGGACGCACAATGCGTCGAATGTTGCGCAGTATACTGCCCAACCCCACCCAGTGAGCAATATAGTGCACAAAGATTCTACCCAACGGGCTTCGGTCCTCCAGCACGTCAGTCAAAACGTCCGTCGTTTGCGTCATGCCGCCGACCTGAGCCAGAGCGCGCTGGCGGAAAAGTCCGGTGTCAGCCGTCGAATGCTGGTGGCGATCGAGGCGGGGGAAAAGAACGTCAGCCTGACCACCCTCGACCGGGTGGCCGAAGCCCTCGACGTTGCCTTCAGTGATTTGATCCAGGCGCCCGACGCCCGCGACCCCAGTCGTATCAATGAGCTGGCCTGGACCGGTACGATCCCCGGCAGCAAAGCGGTGTTGCTCTCCAAGGCCCAGGCCAGCCGCGAAGTCGAGCAGTGGGAGTGGTGCCTGCAACCGGGCGAGGTGTATCCGTCGGAGCCGGACGCCGATGGCTGGAGCGAGCAGATTTATGTCTTCGAAGGTTGCCTGACCGTTATGCTCGGCGACCAGCCACAGCCTATCGCCGCGGGTGAATTCTTCATGTTCGCCAGCAACCAGCCGCACTGTTATCGCAACGACGGGGCGGTGGCGGCGCGGTTTGTGCGTAACGTGGTGATCTGAACAGGGAGAGCACGATGGACCAGACCTTGACCAATGACGCCGACATCCTGATTGTCGGCGGCGGCCTCAGTGGCGCGATGCTGGCGGCGCAGTTGATGCGCTTGCCGGGCCAGCGCCGGGTGCTGGTGATCGAGCCCCGGGCCGAGTTGGGGCGGGGCGAAGCCTACAGTGCGGTGGAACTGGGCCATACGCTCAACGGCAATGCGGCGCGGATGAGTGTCGATCCGGACAACGCCGACGACCTGACCCAATGGCTGACCGGGTACATCGCGGCGGGCGGCTGGCCGGAATCGGATCAGCAGCATGTGCCGATCAGCGAACTGTTTCCACCACGGGGCGTATTCGGCCTGTACGCCCGACAGCGCCTGGCCGAAGCACAGGCGGTGGGTGCACTGAACGGTTCGACGGTCGAGCATGTGCAGGCCGAGGCGGTCGATTTGCAAACCGATGCCGACACCGTGCGGTTGACCTTGAGCGATGGCCGATGCGTGCAGGGCGCGTTTGCGGTGCTGGCCACCGGAATGTTTCCCGCCGCGCGCACGCCACAAACCGAATCCAGCGGCTTGAATGCGGCCGCCCTCGATCCGTGGGACGTGGCGGCCATGCAGCGGCTCGATCCGCAATCGACGGTCATGATCATCGGCTCGGGCCTGACCATGGTCGACGCCGTGGTGTCCCTGGAACAGGCCGGGCATCGCGGGCCGATCGAAGTGTTTTCCCGCCACGGGCTGCTGCCCCATGTGCGTCGCCAGCCACCGGCCTGGGTGGATTTTCTCGCTGAGGACCTGAGTATCCGCACACCTCGCCAGCTGATGCGCGAACTGCGTCGACACTGCCGGGACGCTATCGCCCAGGGTATCGACTGGCAGGCACCGCTGGACACGGTGCGGGCACATATCGGCCGCTTGTGGCATCAGGCGACGGACGTGCAGCGTCGGCAGTTCGTGCGGCATGTGCGGCCGTGGTGGGAAAGCCATCACCACCGCTCGCCACCCTTGAGCGCCGAATTGGTGGAGCGCCTATATAAAGAAGGGCGGTTACGTATTCACGCGGCTTCGTTCAATGGGCTTGAGCCTTCGCGCAATGGCGAGGTGAGTATCCGCCTTCGACGGCGCGGCGAGGCGCAGACCAGTGTGGTCAGCGGTGCCGCCCTGATCAACTCCAGCGGTATCGAATACGATTGGCGCCGGGTCGCGCGACCACTACCCCGGCAACTGCTCGCCCGCGGTCTGGTGCAGCCGGGGCCGCTGGCCCTGGGCATTGCGGCAGAGGTCGATGGGGCGGTCCTGAACGCCGAGGGGCAGCCCGCCCGCCGTCTGTTTGCCATGGGCCCGCCGTTGCGCGGCATGTGGTGGGAAAGTACCGCCGTTACCGACGTGGCGAGCCAGGCCAAGGCGTTGGCCGAGCGGCTGACGGGACTCGTCGATCAGGTTGTGGGTCTGAGTACATATCCGTTGCTGCGGTAACGGCGGCTGGCGGTTTCGCCCTTACGGCGAGTCCCTTTGGCAAACGCCGGAGTGCCGGCCCAGCCCAAAGGAACCAAAGGTCTCGCCCCTTACGTACGGCCCCTCGCCAAGGCTCGGGGTTCCTTCGCTCCGGCATTCATCCGGGGGCATCGCCTCCGGTCGGCTTCGCTTCGACCTCCTCTCGATGTGTTCGGCTGCGCCGAACGGCGCTGCGCGCCTACCCCCGGATGAACGCCTCCACTCAGCCTTCCGAGGGGGCGGGTGGATCAAGATCAARAGCTGCAGGCGAGCTAACGCTCGGCCTGWTGAGTGGTGAAGAGCGTGGGTGTACGCCGCYYTGCCTTTGCTKTTCTGTAGGCGCGACGGTGCGGCGWTCCGACTTGCCCGCGAAGGCGGCCTGCCAGCCGACCAATTTCTTTCGAATGTACCCAGCTCAACTGTAGGAGCTGCCGAAGGCTGCGATCTTTTGATCTTGTTTGTAAGTAATAAAGCCAAAAGATCGCAGCCTCGTTGCACTCGACAGCTCCTACAGGGAACGCGGCCCCCCCAACCTGAGGCCGCGGTTTTCCATAGGGTTGAAGCCGGCCCCATCAACCAATGTGGCTAATGGGGCGCGGGCTCAGTTGGCGATCACCGGCACTGTCCGCACGGAGCCTTGGGACGAGGTGATGGTGGCGGTCGGGTTCGCCGACGGAACGACCGTGGTGGTGTTGTTCACCGTCAACCGCCAGCGACCGTTCCCCTGTACGGTGGTGGTGCCCAGGGTGACCAGTCCGGTCGGAGTGGTCACCTTGATGGTGATGGTGTTGCCGGTGGTCACCGATGAAGTGCCGGCAAAGTCCCAGGTGAAGCGGTTATTGGAGCGGGCACTCACCGTTGCGGTGGTCACTGCGAAGGTTTCAACAGCAGGCCGTGGCGAGACCTGCACGGTGACCGTGGCCGGCGACGTCGACAGGGCGCCGAAGCTGTCCCGGGCGATGTAGGTGAAGGTCGTGGTGAAGGCCGTGGTGACGGTGGCCGGCGGAGTGTAGGTGAGCACCGTGCCGTTACTGCTGACAGTGCCGCGACCCGCCGCGGGTTGAGTGAAGCTGGCGACCGCTAGCGGCACGTTGCCCTCCGGGTCGGTGTCGTTGGCCAGCACGTTGATGGGGATCGCCACACCCGGTGTCGTGACGGCATCGGCGACTGCCACCGGAGGCCGGTTAGGCGCCACGGTGAGGGTCACGGTTGCCGCTGTCGTCGAGGCCAGGCCTTTGGCGTCCTGGGCCTTGTAGGTGAAGGTCGTGGTCAACGGCGCGTTGACGACAGCGGGAGGGGTGTAGACCACCGCCGTAGTGCCGCTCAAGGCCACGGTGCCCTGGCCGGCGGCCGGTTGGGTCAGCGCGGTAATGCTCAGCGGCGTATTGCCGTCCGGGTCCCTGTCGTTAACCAGCAGATTGAGGGTGATCGGCAGGCCGAAGCTGGTGCTGGCAGTATCGGCGACAGAGATCGGAGCCTGGTTCGCGCCGGTGTCCGGTGCAGTGCCGACGACTACGACCGGCTCGGTGTCACTGCCGCCGGCGGCGGATTTCACCGTAACCGATGTCCCGGGTCATGTTGATCGCCCGCCGGCCGGGGGTGTCGACGTTGAACACTTCGACGCCGTAGGGGTGGGTGATGACATAGGTGCCGGCGGTGGGCACGTCGATGCGAATACGGATACGGGCGAAGCTGATCTGGTCGCCCTCCAGTGGATCGCCGCCACTGAAGGCGGCTTCGAGCGCCGAGACATAGGTCAGGTCGATGCCTCGGGCGGCATCGACGATGGTGGTTTCGCCGGTGGCCCAGAACGCTTCGTCGGGGAAATTGGTCGGGAAGACCAACGGTTGAGTGTCGTCGAAAATACCGGGGTTCGGGATCAACGAGCACATGTAAGTCGGAGCGCCCGGTGCGCTGGCAACCCTGGAACTGACAGCCTTGGATAAACACAGGTCAAGGGTTCGGCCGTGGGTGTCCTGATACCAGGCGGCGAAATTGCCATTGGCTGGCAGGTAGGGTCCGGGGTCTACGGCAAACAGCGCTGCCTGGGCAATACCTTGGGCTAGAGCGGCCACGACCAGGGCGGTCGCGGTTTTGCACAGTAAAGGGTGTATGAGTATTCCCTCTATCGAAGTACCTGCCCCTTGGGGATGGGTCAGTTGGCAGGGAGTTTGGCAACTTCCATACCAATCAGCGAAAACGCCCGGGAGAGCCCCGGAGTAAAGGCGTTGGCGCAGTCGCGGCGCAGACCGGGAGGTTGGGAGACGGGCAGCTGTCCCCAACATTGGGGGTGGATAGGACGGCGGGGAGGGTGGGGAATCGCAGTCCCCAGGTTCGGGCAAACGGCTATGAGTGGGCTATAAACCTATAGGGGGTTTCCGGGAACCGTGTCCATGAACTCAATCACCAAAGTGCTTGTGACCGAAAGCGAAGCCCGCTTGAACACGCGCAAGCGGCCGTTCGATCTGCTGCGCTGGTTTTCGCTGATCAGCATGGCGGTGATCGGCACGGTGGCGGTGGCGCTGGGGGCGGTGTCCTCGCAGTTCGTGATTACCGAAAGCGTGCAGCGCGATGCACTGTTGACCTCGCAATTCATTCAGGCGGTTGCCTCGGTCGAGGTGCGCAATGTGTCGATTCCCAACATCCGGACCATGGGCGAGTTGCTCGACCCACGAAAAGACAAGGACTTTCCTGACGTCGACACGCTGTCCCGCGCCAGTGCCCGTGGTGATTTCCTCGACCATATCGAAAACTTGCCGGACGTGATCCTGGCCAACATCTATGCACCCGATCGCAGGGTGATCTGGTCGACCAACCCGGCCTTGATGGGCACCACGATCCATGGCGATGAAGACCTCGACCGGGCGTTCAGCTCCAGGCTTCCCGTGTCGACCAGTTACCACGATGTGGACAAATCCCGCATGGAACAGAAGTTCGTGGAGCCCCCCAAGTACATCTTCATCGAAAATTACATTCCCCTGTTCGACGCCGATGGCAGCACCGTCACGGCGATGGTCGAGATTTACAAGGAACCGCAGGACCTGATCAACCGCATGGAGCGCGGCCTGGTGCTGATCTGGCTGGCGACCGCCCTGGGCGGCGGTCTGATTTACCTGGGTCTGTACTGGATCGTGCGGCGGGCGGCGATCCTGCTGGCGGCGCAGCAGAAGCAATTGATCACCAACGAGACCTTTGTGGCGCTGGGGGAGGTGTCCTCGGCGGTCGCCCACAGTCTGCGCAATCCGTTGGCGAACATCCGTTCAAGCGCCGAGCTGGCGATAGAGTTCGACAGCGGTCCGGCACACGGGAACATCAACGACATCATTGGTCAGGTCGATCGCATGTCGAAATGGGTACGGGAGTTGCTCCAGTCCCTGCGACCGCTCAATGACGAAGCTGAACCGGTGAATCTGGTGGCGGCACTGCATGACAGCCTGATGGCTTACGAGCATCAGATCAGCAAGGCCAAGGTCAACGTGGTGTTCGAACCGGATCAGACGCCCATGGTCCTGAGCCAGCAGGTGCAACTGACCCAGATCCTCAACAGCCTGCTGTCCAATGCGGTGGAAGCCATGGACAGCGGCGGTACGCTGACCATCCAGATCGAGCCGCGCGATGCCCAGCGCGTCAGCGTGAAGGTGAGCGATACCGGCAAAGGCATGAGCGAGGAGCAGCGCACATTGGCCTTCCGGCCGTTCTTTACCACCAAGCAGAGCGGGCTGGGCGTCGGGCTGGTGCTGGTCAAGCGGATCATGGAACGTTTTGGCGGTGCGGTGACCCTGGATAGTCGTGAAGGCGAGGGCACCACTGTCCGTCTGTTGTTTAATCTGGTCCCCTGAAAAAACGGGGATGAACTATCCCCCAATATTGGGTTTCAATCCCCGGTCATTTCCACGGTCATCGCACATTGATATTGGTAAGCCATTGTTTTGTAAAGTGTTAATGCTTTTGTACAAGAAAATTACATAATTGGCGAGGTCCTTGCAGAACCCCCATCACCCCCATCACGACATCGAGGCGGCTGGTGATGGAAAAAAAAGGGCAGTACAACTTCAAACGTTCAGGACTGTTAACGCCCTTGAGCGTCCTGCCGCCCGCCGTGCAGCCCCGTTTTAATTACCCCAACAATAACAAGTCCAGCCCGTTGTTCGGTGCGCAGCCATCCACGCAACAACTGCTGTTGTTCGAAGCATTCGGTCCGGCAAAACCTGACCCCGCCACGCCGGCGGCGTCCTTGCCGTTTCCACCGGCGGCCACTGGTCCGTTGCCACAACAGGACGGGTCCTGAAGTGGTTGTCAAACCCTGAACAGGGAGGGCGTCGAGATGAACATGAGGCTGCATTCACCACGCTCACGAGCCTTGGGCATGCACCTGGTGCTGATGATGGTGACCGGTTTGCTGGCCAGCCAGCTGCTGGTCGCCAGCCAGCCGACGTCGACGCCCGCACCTGCTCCTGCATCCACTGCCGAACCCGCTGTCGTTGAAGCCGCCACCCCGTGGGGAGGCGACTATTTCCCCAACACCCTGCTGACCGACCAGGACGGTCAGCAGCTGCGTTTTTTCGATGACATGATCAAAGGCAAGGTGGTGGTGATCAACTTCATCTTCACCTCGTGCAGCGACTCCTGCCCCCTGGAAACCGCGCGCCTGCGCCAGGTGCAGAAACTGCTGGGGGATCGGGTCGGCAAGGACGTCTTCTTCTATTCCATCAGCATCGACCCCTTGAGTGATACCCCCAAGGTGCTCAAGGCCTATGCGCAACGCTTCCAGGTCGGGCCCGGGTGGAAATTCCTCACCGGGGAATTCGCCGACGTCACCGAGCTGCGCAAGAAGCTGGGGCTGTTCATCGAAGGCATCGATAACGGGCGCAACAAGGACCACAACCTCAGCCTGATCGTCGGCAACCAGGCAACGGGCCGCTGGATGAAAGCCTCGCCGTTCGAAAACCCGTGGATTCTGGCCGACCAACTGGCCAATACCTTGCAGAACTGGAAACAGCCCAGTGTGGAAGAAAGCTATGCCGATGCACCGCAAATCCGTCCGCCGAGCAATGGTGAAGAGCTATTCCGCACCCGTTGCGCATCTTGCCACAGCCTCGGTCCGCTGGACGGGCAGGGCATCGGCCTGCACAGCATCGGCCCGGACCTGATCGGCGTGACCCATCAGCGCGATCCGGCCTGGCTCAACCGCTGGATCCGCGAACCGGATCGCATGCTCGCGGAAAAGGACCCGATTGCGATGGAACTGTTCGATCGCTACAACAGGATCCCGATGCCCAACTTGCGGCTGGATGAGCGTTCCGTCCAGTCCATCATCGATTTCCTGCAGGAAGAAACCAACCGTCAGCATCCGCCGGTAGTGCCATTGGCCAGTGGTAACGAGGAGCCTGAACATCATCATTCGGTCGCGCAACCCGACATGACCCAGGTGCAATAGCGTCGAAATAGTTACGTGGGCCAGTCAATTGCTATCAATGTTACCTACACTGACTTGATACCCGACTGGAAAGGCTCGATCTCAAAGACTCAGGACAAAGCCATGCAGATACTGGAACAACAAAAAGTAGCTGCGCCGCAGGCTCCGGCAGTACCGCGCAAGGGTTGGCGGCCGCAGTTCAACTTGCTGCGCTGGTTCTCCCTGGCAAGCTTTTTCATCATCGCCGTGGTGGCGCTGGGGCTGGGTTACATCTCCACGCGCTTTGTGGTCGATGAAAGCATCGAGCGCGATTCGATGCTGACTGCGCAGTTCATTCAAACCATTGGCGAGGCCGAAATCCGTCATGCCAGGATTTCGCCGGGCAGAACCATGGGCGAAATGCTCGACCCACGCATGGACCATGCCGATTCCGACATCAACCCCGAAGCCCGGGCCGCCGCGCGCGTTGAGTTTCTCGACCATGTGGAGCATCTGCCGGACATCCTGCTGGCGACGGTGTACGCCCAGGACCGCACCGTGGTCTGGTCGACAAACTCCGAGTTGATTGGCATACGCATCGAAGACGACGAGGAGCTGGATGAATCTTTCGAAATGAAATCTCCGGTGTCCACCCGCTACCACGAGATCGATGAGGAGCGCCCCGAGCAACGCCTGCTGCGCGAACCGGAATACCTGTTCGTCGAGAACTACATTCCGATGTTCAATGCCGACAGAAGCAAAGTGATTGCCATGGTGGAGATCTACAAGGAACCGGTGGACCTGGTGGAACGCATCCAGCGTGGCTTCAAGGCGATCTGGCTGGCCACCCTGATCGGCGGGGCGGTCATTTACCTGGGGCTGTTCTGGATCGTCCGGCGCGCGGCGATACAGCTGCAGAGCCAGCAGAAGCAGCTGATCGCCAACGAAACCTTTGTCGCCTTGGGGGAAATGTCCTCGGCGGTCGCCCACAGCCTGCGCAATCCACTGGCGAACATCCGTTCCAGCGCCGAACTGGCCCAAGGCATCGCCAGCCAGACCGCACAGAAAAACATTGGCGACATCATCAGTCAGGTCGACCGCATGTCGCGCTGGGTCCGTGAATTGCTGGTGTCGTTACGACCGATGAATGACGACTGTGAAACGGTCGACCTGGTGCTGGCCCTCGATGACACCTTGAGTGCCTTTGAGTCCCTGATCAAACGTTCGAATGTCGAAGTGCGCTTCTCTCCTGTCAGCGTGCCACCGGTCGTCAGCCAACAGGTGCTGCTCACGCAAATACTCAATAGCCTGTTTGCCAACGCACTGGAAGCCATGCCCAAGGGTGGCGTGCTGACGATCGAGATCGATTCCTCTGTGCCCGGCGACTTGAGCATGACCCTGACCGACACCGGCAAGGGCATGTCCAAACAACAGCAACAACTGGTCTTCAAGCCGTTTTTCACCACCAAGCAAGGTGGGTTGGGTGTGGGCCTGGCCCTGGTCAAGAGAATAATGGAGCGGTTTGACGGCTCGGTCGAACTGACCAGCCGGGAGCAGGAAGGAACCCGTGTTTGTCTCAATTTCAAAGTGGCAACGGGAGGGGCATATGGAGCACAGCATTCTGTTGGTCGAGGATGACGAAATCCTCGCCGAGAATATTCAGACTTACCTGGAGCGCAAGGGCTTCGAGGTGACCGTTTGCTACTCGGCTGAAGACGCACTGGAGCAATTGGGTGCTTTCGCTCCTGACGTGGTACTGACCGACAACTCGTTGCCGGGCATGAGTGGTCACGACCTGATCCAGAAGCTGCGCGTCAGCGCGCCGGATCTGAAAGTGATCATGATGACCGGCTACGGCAACGTCGAAGACGCCGTGGTGGCGATGAAAGAGGGCGCCTTTCACTACGTCACCAAACCGGTGGCCCTGCCGGAGCTCAAGCTGCTGCTGGACAAGGCCCTGGCTACCGACCGCATGGAGCGCACGCTGTCGTTTTACCAGGAGCGCGAAGCCCAGAAGTCGGGGTTGCAGGCGCTGATTGGCGAGTCGGCACCGATGGCATACCTCAAGGGCATCATCAGCCAGTTGCTCGACGCCGAACGGCGGATGGCCAACAGTGATCTGCCGCCGGTCCTGGTGGAAGGCGAGACCGGCACCGGCAAGGAACTGGTGGCCCGGGCCCTGCACTTCGACGGCCCGCGCAGCAAAGGCCCGTTCATTGAATTCAACTGCGCCTCGATTCCGTCCAATCTGGTGGAATCGGAACTGTTCGGCCACGAGAAGGGCGCCTTCACCGACGCCAAGGAGCGTCGCATGGGGCTGGTGGAAGCGGCCGATGGCGGCACGCTGTTCCTCGATGAAATCGGTGAAATGGACCTGCTGTTGCAAGCCAAGCTGCTGAAGTTGCTGGAAGACCGGACCATTCGCCGGGTCGGTTCGGTGAAGGAGCGCAAGGTCGATCTGCGGGTGATCAGCGCCACCAACTGCAATCTCGAACAAATGGTCCAGCAAGGCAAATTCCGCCGCGACCTGTTTTTCCGCCTGCGCATCATTTCGATCAAGGTGCCGCGCCTGTATGCCCGGGGTGCCGATATCCTGCTGCTGGCCCGGCACTTCCTGGGGCTGCATGGCAAACGCTACGGCAAGCCGAACCTGCATTTCAGTAATCAGGCCGAAGATTTGCTGCTCAGCTACAGCTGGCCGGGCAACGTGCGGGAATTGCGCAACATGCTGGAGCAAACCGTGTTGCTGGCGCAAAGCGACACCATCGCCGTCCATCAGTTGAACGTCTGCCTGAGCCTGGTGGATGAGCCACCTATGTTTCATCACGAGCCGCAACATTTCAGCGAACCGCGTCCCTCCTACAACGGCAACGAATCCATGAACCTGCCGGAAGTGGAGCGCGACATGGTGCGCAAGATGCTCGACAAGACCGACTGGAACGTCACCAAATCGGCACGCCTGCTGGGTCTTAGCCGGGACATGTTGCGCTACCGGATCGAAAAACTCGGCCTCGCCCGCCCGGACAAACGCCAGTGGTAGGGGGTGTTCTCACTGCAACACCGGGCCTTGCCTCATGCAGGACAGCACGCAACCGGAGTCCTGGACTTCCTGGTTCACGTAGACGCCATGTTCCGGATCGTAGCTGCGGACAAACACGCGAACCGTGGCGTCGGCCACAGTCGGCAGGCGCGAGTCGGAGAACACGTGCTCACTTGAAACCGGAATGAACTCCCCGGGTGCGGTCGGGAGGTACGAACCTGGTGGCACGATGCTCATGGACAGTGGTACGGGGTGCGCGAAGGGTTGGTCGGCGCCGTAATAGTTGAATTCACTGCTGTAGTTGGTGGTGTTTGGCATGTCGTCGGCGTGGGCGACGGCGGTCGCGCTCAGGCAGACGGCGAGCAAAAGCGTCAGATTGGTTTTGTTCATGGCAACACCTGCTAAATCGGTTTAACCACATTTCTCCCAAGGTCATTAACTATAGCTGCCGCCGTGGGCAGCCGTTGGTGCTGTGTGGATTACAAGTTCGCAACACCTGCCAGGAGGAGGTTGATCTAGACTCCGGCCGGTCAAATCGACGACCCGAACCCTGGAGCGTGCAATGGAACTGCCGACAAAAGAACAAGCCATCGCCAGTAACCGCGAGGCCTGGAATGACTCCGCCCGTCACCACAAAGCTTCCTGCGAATGGCAAGCCTTGTTGAAGGACGTGGCGCACGCGGATTTCTCCTGCCTGGATGACACCTTGACCGCCTTGCTGACCCAGACAGGTGTCGACGGCAAGGAGGTGGTGCAACTGGGCTGCAACAACGGCCGCGAAAGTCTGTCGCTGTTTGCCCTGGGCGCGCGTAGCGTGGTGGGCGTCGACCAGTCTGAAGCATTTCTCGAACAGGCACGGGAACTGGCGTCCCGCTCGCCCCATGCGCCGCAATTCATCGAAGCGGACATTCACCATTTGCCTGCGCAACTGCAGGAGCGCTTTGACCTGGCGCTGATCACCATCGGCGTCCTGAACTGGATGCCGGACATCGGCGAATTCTTCCGCCATGTGGCGTGCACGCTGAAGCCGGGTGGGGCGCTGGTGGTGTACGAAACCCACCCGTTCCTGGAAATGTTCGACCCCGAGGCTGCCGATCCTTTTCGCGTGTCCAGCTCATACTTCCGTCGCGAACCGTTCGTGCAGCACGAACCGATCGTCTACGAAGGCAAGGTCGAACAGCCGTCGGCGGCGTCCTACTGGTTTGTCCACACCCTGGGCGACCTCTTCAGCGCCGCCATTGCGGCAGGGCTGCAGATCCGTCACTTCAAGGAGTACCCGCACTCCAATCGCGAAGAACTCTATGACCGCTATCAGCAGCAGGTGGCGCAGTTGCCGTTGTGTTTTACGTGGGTGGTGGTGAAGAGCTGACAGCCGGCCTTTGCTTTGTTGACTGAGTACATATCCGTTTCTGCGGTAACGGCGACTTATGGTTTCGCCCTTACGGCGAGTCCCTTTTGTCACCGAACGCCCCAAAAGGAACCAAAAGGTCTCGCCCCGAACGTACGGCCCCTCGCTAAGGCTCGGCGTTCCTTCGCTGCGGTATTCATCCGGGGGCATTGCCCTCCGGTCTGCTTCGCGACGACCTACATGCAATGAGTTCGACTGCGTCGAACGGCGCTGAGCGCCAATCCCCGGATGAACACCACCGCTCAGCCTGCCGAGGGGGCGGGTGGATCAAGATCAAGAGCTGCAGGCGAGCTAACGCTCGGCCTGTTGAGTGGTAAAGAGCAGTTGGTGTAGGCCGACCCATTGTGGGAGCGAGCTTGCTCGCGAAGGCGGCCTTATGGCCGACCAATCTCTTTCGGCTAAACGCATTCCCCCTGTAGGAGCTGCCGAAGGCTGCGATCTTTTGATCTTGCTTGTAAAAAATAAGGCCAAAAGATCGCAGCCTCGTTGCACTCGACAGCTCCTACAGGGAAACACGCACGCATCAGAACCAGGCCGGCCGGTAGGCCGCCTCGGATGCTGTTGCGGTGTACGCCCCCTCGTGAGGCCGAGAGGAGGTTCTGCGCAGTGGGCAACCCGGCATGGATGCCGGGTTAGCCGCCCCGGCCATGGATGGCCGATGGCACCGAACGTCAGGGGCAAGAGCGTTTGGTTACTTTGCGCTTTTCAAAGTGACCCGCCGTAAGGGCGGAACCATCAGTGGCCGTGACCGCAGAAACGGATATGTACACCTACAAAATACTCATCGCCCAACACATAGCCATCGCGAGCAAGCCCGCTCCCACAGGGATTGCGGATTACTCCAGAACGGCCCGCGCACGGTGAGGCACAGCATCGCCCGCAGCGGTATAGGCCACCCTTGGCACACCCGGCAAACGCTGTTCCAGCAACGCACTCAAAGACTCTCCCGGTTCCAGGTAGGCATCGCCGAAGTCGGCGCCGAGCTGGTTCGGGTGGGCGACGATTTCCAGCAGTCCGTCGGGTGGCGGCTCAGCGTTGCGCAGATCCACCGGGGTGCACACGTAGTCGGCGGTGGCGCCGGCCAGGTTGCTCAGGCGACGGTTGAGCAGGTCCTTGAACACGCGCTTGGGCAAGCTGAGGTTTTGCCCCAGGTTGCGCGCCAGACGCACCGGCACCCCCTGGCGGGCGGCGAAGCGCGCGACGATCTCGCCGATCGGCCAGATGTTGTGCACGTGCTGATGAGAGTCCAGGTGGCTGGGGCGCAGGCCGTTGTCCAGGCAGCGCTGCCACTGGGCTTCGAGTTCTTCCAGTACGGCGTGGCGATCCCGGCGCCCGAGCCAGAGGCGGGTGCGGGACAGGTTGAGGTCGAACACGCCGGCACTGTCGCAAAACGTCGGGCGTTGCACAATGCTCTGGCTCAATGGACGGCCGTAGGTCAGGTTGAAGTGCAGGCCGATGCGGCCTTCGAGCAATGGATGCCGGGCCATGGCACAGGCCGCTTCGAACGCCGGCATGTTGGCCATGGCGGTGGCGGAGCTGATGAGCCCGGCCTGGAACGCGCCCAGGATCACTGCGTTTTCGCAGGCACTGAGGCCGAAATCGTCAGCGTTGACTATCACTTGCCGGGGCATGTTTACCCTCCTTGAGGTTTTCCGTAGGCGCAGGCCTTTTGACAACAGGTGTTGCGCCGGGCGCCGGGGTGGCGACTGCGGCCGCCGCGCGCCGGGCGCGCCATTGCTGCAATCGGGGTTTGAAGCGTTGCCAGACCCGCAAGGCCAGTCCCAGCACCAGACCGCCTGGACGCCAGGAGTAAAAACTCCAGCGCCAGTGTTCCAGTTGCCCGGTCATGCGTTCGTGCAGTTGATGGCTGGAGTTTTCCAGGCTGACCCGTGACGCATCGATCCACTGCCAGTGGTCTTCCAGGCCCCAGCGAATCCACTCTTCTAGCAGCACCCGGCCGCTGCCCAGGTCGGCATATTGCGGCAGGAACGCCAGGTTGTAGTCGTACAGTCGACCCTGTTCCAGCAAGCCGAGTCGATAGCTGATGCAGCGCCCCTCCAGCTCCAGCACTACCACGCGCACCAGGCCTCGGGCCGCCAGGGTGGTGAAGGCGCGGTCCATCCACTGGCGATGGCGCGCATCGGAAAAGATCCCGACCCCTTCATCGCCTTTCCAGCTCACCGCTTCGACTTCACTGATTTCCTGCAACAGCGGCCCCATGGTCAGGGCGTCGGGGGTAATCCGCCGCACCTGGGCACCGCACGCGGCGATGCGTTTGCGCGCGCGGCGCAGTTTGTAGCGCGGGTCGCCGGAGACTTCCTGATGGTCGGCCTCGCTGATCAGGTGCACCGGCACCCGACAGCTGAGGCGTTGTTCGGCGGTCGAACTCAACGTTTGCCACGGCGCCAGGGTCTGCGCCGTGGCACCGGCCAGTTCGTTGAGTTGCAGCACGGCATGGGGCAGGCGTTGACGGATCTGCGTCAGCGCCTTGCGTAAATTGTCGTCGTCCAGCCTCGTCAGCAGCGCAAGGCGGTCGGTGAGGGGGTAGCCCAAATGATGCAGGACCCGAAACGGCAAACACGCAAAGCGCTCCACGGACGCCACCAGCGGCAGGCACAGCGCCAGTTCTTCACCCTGCCAGCCAAGCAACACGTGCAACTGTTCGCCGGATTTGAGTGCCAGTTCCGAAGCGTATAGCCAGGCCAGGGTGTTGAACGGCGTGTGGTCCGTTACGCGCAGGCGCAACGCTTCGTAAGCCGCTATCGGAAAGTCGTCGGTGCACAGCGAAGTGCGCCATTCGAATCGTGCAGACATAAGATCAGCTCGCCTCGGCTGGAACAGGAGAGGGTGCCGGTTTGCGCAAGGCATCCAGACGTGAACCGCTGTAGCGGGTTTCGCGGAAGAAGCGCCAGCCGAACAGGTGGTAGATGTTCATGATCCGTCCTTGCTCGCGATACCCCATGCGCATGTGCAGCTTGAGCGCGGGAATGTTATGGGACTCGCAGATATCCACCACTTTGTTGCAGCCCTGATCAGCCATGGCTTTCCACAGGTTCAGCTGGAAATCGATCGACAGCGTGGTGCCCCGGTACGCAGGAATCTGCTCGAGAGCGAACTCGAAGAACTCACCTGGCTTCACCGGGAACATGCAGCCGTAGTAATGACGGTCGAAATAATCGCGTGTGCTGCCCCAGATAAAGGCCACGGCATCGCCGTTTTCATCCAGGTACATATGCCCGGTGTACCCTTCGCACGCCAACTCGGCCATGGTGCCCACGCGATCGCCGAAGTGTTTGGCGAACGCCACGGCGTTTTGTGGGGTGATGGTTTCCAGTCGCAGCGGTGTATAGGGCCGAAGCTTGTGTGGCGGTACCGGGCTCACCAGATCGCGCTCCATCCACAACAGTTTTTCGTGGAAAAATACGTAGTGTTTCCACAACTTGCCGACGGTGGCGCGCAGGCCTTTTTGCTTGATGTGATCACTGAGTTTTTTCAGAGCATTCATGTTTTTGACTCCTGACGGTGTTGACCGTGAGTGGAGTGACTCAATGCGCGACGCATCGTCCACGCGGTAAAAAATCAATGACGTTCATGAGGTGCTCCAGCTGAGGGCAAACAGGGTTTCTCCTGGTAAATCGAAGGTGATGCGACCCTCCAGGCAGTTGAAAGATGCGTCGCGACTGCGGTTGTCGGCGCCGAAATAGCGCAATGATCCCTGGGACAATGGACATTGCGCGCCGGCCAGGCTCACGCGCTGCAAGCGTGAGCCTTTGTTGACGCCCAGCAGGCTGCGTTGGTGCCCGGCAGACATGGCCAGCACGTCAACCTCGAAGGCGTCGTTCTCCAGGCGCATGACATCGCGTAGCCAATGCTTGCGGATGAATTGCTGCGCCAGGCCTACGGGCTTGAGCTCGAATTCATCCTTGCCGAGCACGCGGAACATGCCCTTGGGATACTCAGGTTCGTCGTCGGCCTGGAACCAGCCGAGCATGTCGAGCAAGCCGTCCTGGGAAGCATTGATGATGACCGAGGCCCACCATAACGAGGCGTAGTGGGTTTCCTGATCGTAAGGGCTGAGGCTGGCCCCGCTGGACATGTTGGTCTGGTCCAGCAACAAGGCTTTGCGCGGTCGTCCCTGGGCGTCGAGCCCCACCAGCTCTGCCGCTTTGCGTACGCTATCGCGGTAGACACGGGTCGCCAGCAGGTCGCGGACCATCCATTCGTGCCATGCCAGCGCATCGATCTTGTCGCCGGACTCGGCCAGCAAGCGTCGGGCCCAGTCGATGCCGCGCTTGTCGGCGGCATTGTCGACGAGCGGGCCATTGACGAACCGGGAGCTGGCCGGCATGGCGATGCGGACGCCGGCTTTGGCGTTGTCCGGGTTGCTGCGCACTTGCCAGGCCATGCTGTTGAAGATGCGCTGGTAGCTGGCGTAGTCCGGGTAGTTGAGGTTCGGTTCGTCGGCAAAGCCGATGTAGTGCGTGCCCTTGCCGCCAAGTGCGCGTGTGGCGGCGAGCCAGGCATTGAGGCCGGCGTTGCTGGTGGCGTCGGCGGGCAGGTCGGCCTTGCGCTGACGGCCGGCCAGCAGGGTGATGTCCTGAGTGATGCCGAAGCGATCCTGATACAGCCGGCGGAACACGTCTTCGTAATGCGGCCGCGTCGCCATGATGTCGACCAGGCTGTAATAGGATCCGGCCTGTGGTTGCAGGGCATCGAGCACGGCGAAACTGGAGTCCGGCGGTCGCGCATAGGGCAGGGCGATGCCCAGGTTCGGGGTCTTGCCGAGCACGTCGTTGTGCAACGTCAGCCGGGTCTGGCCTTCGTCTTCGCGCAAGGGTTTGAGCTGTTGCGGGTTCTGCGCGAACAGGTTGGCCGTGCCGTCGAGCCAGAATGCGACCTTGCCGCTACCGCGCAGTTGCAGGCGCCAGACTTGATCGGTGGTTGCAACGGGCAACTCGACTTTGTCGAACTGCCAATAGGCGGGGTAAGGCTCGAGAGACAGTGAAAGCTGTTGGCCGTCACTCACGCGCTGCGCTTGCAACGCGCCGACGCCACCGTGGAATTTACCGGCCAGCACCGCGTGTTCACCGGCCGCGACCTTGAAATACAACTCGTCACCGTCCCGGGGCTCGGCGCTGAAATGCACCTTGGCCGGGGCGAACAGTGCGACGGTGTGGTCGTCGTGCTCAACCGTATAACGGCGGAAGCTGTAGCCAGGAATTTCCAGTCGATAACTGGCGGCGCCCGGCGCCAGCTCCCAGCGTTGGCTACCGCGGGGCTCATTGGCGGCAATCAGTCGTTCGCTCTGGAGTTTGCCCTGGCCGTCGAGCAAGTAGAGGTGTTCTTCGTTGGCTTCAGCCTGCCACACCGGGGCCCAGAGCACGGTCAGGGTGTCGGGGCGGTCCGTTTGCAGGTACAGGCTGCCGTCGCGGATATCGACCCAACGCATAGGCGCAGCTTCGGCGCTCAGCCCGAGGCCAAGACTCACCAGCAATAACAGGTGTTTCATGCCGACTTCCGTTGCAGCATCAGCAGCATCGGCGCGATGTCGCCGGGCAGGACGATGAGCGTTTGCCAGACCGGCACGTGGCTCAACCGGCAATACACCACCAACAGCGCCAGGGTCACGGCCAGGTACGCGATAGAGGACGCCGCTGCTGCGCCGACGATGCCGTAGGTGGGGATCAGCAGCACATTGAGCGCCAGGTTGAGCAGGGCGCTGAGGCCCATCAACAACGAAATCGTGCCGGGCCGGTTTTTGCCCAGAAGGTCCAGGCGCAGAATGCTCATGTAGCACAGCCCGAACAGGCCTGGCAGCAGCGCCAGCAACGCCGGATAGGCAGGCTGATAGGCCTCGCCAAACAGCGTCACGATCAACCATTCACCGACCACTGCCATGCTCAGGCAAGCGCCGAGCATCACCGTGGCGGTCAAGCGCAAGGCCAGTGGCGTGACTTTTTCGATGCCTTCTTCCTGTTGCAGCAGGCGCTTCATCAGCGGCGTGGTCACTGCTTCCGGAACGATCAGCAGCAACTCGGCGGCCGCGCTGGCCATGGCGTAGTGACCCAGCGCCGTGGTGCCGAGCAGGGCGCCGATGAACAGGTAGTCGGAGCGCAGAATCACTTGCTGGAACAGCAGGTCCGGATGACTGCGAGCGCTGTAGCGCAGCAGTTCGTTCTGGCTGGCGCGGTCCCATTGCAGGCTCAGCGGATGCTCGCGCTTGAGCCAGACCCAACCGGCCAGCACCACCAGGCTGATCCCCGTCAGCCAACTGATCAGCGCCGCTTCCAGGGCCGCGCTTTTCCACATCCAGAACAGGGCAAGGAACACCAGCAGCGGCGCCAGCGACTCGATCAGGCGCAAGGCATTGAAGGCGACCACGCCGCCCGAGGCGTTGTGCAAAGTCAGCAAGCCGCTTTTGAGCACGGTCAGCGGCACCGCCAGCAGCAACAGCCAGGCGAGCAGGCCCAATTGCAGGGTGATGTCCAGTTCTCTGCCGAACTCGCGGGTCAGCGCCACCACCAGCAAGGTCAGCAACGCCGCCAGCAGACAACCGAACAGCAGCACCTGGCTGAGCAGCAAGCCCATCGGTCGTTGCTTGGCCGCCTGGTAGCCCACCGCTGAATTCAAGCCGCCGCTGGTGGCAGCGCTGATCAGGTCGGGCAACGTGTTGAGCAAGGCAAACAAGCCCCGTTCGCTGGGGCCGAGAATCCGCGCCAGCAACACGTTACGCAGCAAGCGCAGGGCAATCATCGCCAGTTTGGTGCCCATGCTCAGGGCCAGGTGCCTGAGGTAGTTGTTGCGGCTCATGGGCGTGCCCCTCGGTAGATGCGCCAGGACAGCAACCCGGGATTGCGCGCGGTACGCTGGCTGACGCCGAAGCGTGGCAGGGCCAGTGGGTCTTCGGCCCCTCGATAAATGCCGGTGCCGGTACCCAGGGCAAACGGGAAGTGATGCCTGGCCACCTGTTGGCGCACCCGCGCATCGTTGTCGCCATTGGGGTAGCAGTAAACCGGCAACGGCCGGTTGCAGCCGTTGAGCAGCGCGTCGCGACTGCGGCTCAGTTCTTCATGCAGGCGTTGATCGTCGAGGCCGGTGAGGATGGCGTGGCTGGCCCCGTGGGGGCCGAAGCGCACCAGGCCGGACGCTTCCAGGTGGCGCACTTGCTGCCAGTCCAGCGCCTGGGGCAACGACTCTTGCGGGCAGTCGTCGGTCAGGCGATTGAGGTCCAGCGGTGACAGGGTTTTCAGGCTCTGCAAAAAGTTCAGCAACGCCAGGCTGCGGCGTTGCGGATCCGGGTCATCGCACAGTGTCGGCAACGGGCGCCCCAGGTGCAGCAAGCGTTCGATCAGGTGCCGGCGTGCCGGTTCGCCATGGCTGTTCCACAGGGTTTCGCCGATGCTTTCCCACCAGAACCGCTGGCGGCTGCCGATGAAATCGGTGGACAGAAAGATGCTCGCCGGCACTTGGTGTTTTTGCAGCAACGGGAAGGCATTCACCGCGTTGTCGCGCCAGCCGTCGTCGAAGGTCAGCGCTACTTTCGGCCGCTGCGAGCGCGCAGCCGGTTGCAGAATGTCCATCAACGGCACGCAGTCGAAGTGTTTTTTCAACCACACCAGCAAGTGTTCAAAGGCCTTTGGCCCGACGCACAGTTCATTGCGGTGGGGCAGTTCGGCGGCCTGGTCGCTGGCCAGCACCCGGTGCAGCATCAGGATCACCCCGGCGCCGTGCAGTTGGTTGCGCCCGACCGGGGAGTTCAGGTACAGCCAGCCACTGGTGCGTTTTAACAGTTGCTTGATCGCCATGGCACGCGCCTCTCATCGATTTTGCTCGGGGTTCCATTGGGCGTAACGCTGACCGCGCAGGAACTGCCACAGGCCGATGCTCATCCCGGCAAGGGTCACCAGAAGGAATGCGGCCAGGCGAAAGGGTTTGGGCAAGCGGTGTTGCGAATCCAGCAGGCCGGCAATGGCCATCGTGTAACCGAGCAGTTGTGCGATCAGGCTCAGACGATAAAAGCCGTGATCCTCCCACAGCCAGAAATTGCTCAGCAGCAACGGCAGCAACAGGATCGGCGCCAGCCGCCGGATCAGCTTGTGGCTGATCAAGGCAATCGCATACAGGCCGTGGGTCAGCGGATTCATCAGCTCCCGGCGCTGGGCCAGGCTTTGCAAACCACCCACCGTGACCCGCTGACGACGGCGAAATTGCTTGTCGGCTTCGTCCACGCCCTGGTCGATCACCCGGGCCTGGGGCACGTAGACAATCCGCTTGAACGCGACGGGCGCACAGGTGCTGATAAAGAAATCGTCGTTGACCTCCGCCGGCACGTTCTGGAACAACTCGCGGCGCAGGGCGAGCAATGCACCGTCGGCGGAGACCATGCAGCCGGTGCGATTTTCCACGTAGCGCAGCCAGCCTTCGTAATGCCGATACAGGCTGTCGCCCACGCTCAAGCCCTTGCCTGTCACCGGGATCACCATGTGCCCGGCGCAGCCACCGACCTGCGGGTCGTTGAGCGGCGCGAGCAAATGGCCGAGGGTGTCGGTGGACCATTGGTTGTCGGCGTCGGTGAACACCAGGATCGCGCCGTTGCTGATCGCGACCCCGGCATTGAGCGTCGCCGCCTTGCCCTGGCGGGGCAGATCGAGCACGGTGATGCGCGGGTCATTGACCTTGTGTGCACAGGCCACGGTGTCATCGGTCGAGCCGTCGCTGGCGAGGATGATTTGCAGCGAGCTGGCCTGATAATCCTGGGCCAGCACGGTGCGCAGTTTTTCTTCGATATGCCGCGCTTCGTTGTGCGCGGCAATCACGATGGTCACGTCCATCGGTTGTGCCGGTCCATGGCGCGGTGCCGGGTAAAACGGTGCCAGCAAGGTCAATAACAGGGGATAACCGAGGTAGGCGTAAACCGGTAGCAACAGGCACAACCAGAAAATGAATTCAGCCACGGGCGGGCCTCCTCGCATTCCAATGACAAAGGCTGAGGATCAATGCGGCGCCCGCCAGGTGCAGGCGCACCCAGTGCAGGCCCCAGAGTTGCAGGGTCAGGAGCGGGTCGCGGTGCCTGACACTCTGACGCAGGCTCAGTGCCAGGGCAGGCAGGACGGTCAGCAGCAACATCAGCACCGAATGCTGGGGGAAACCGTCGAACAGGGTGGAAATGGCCAGCAAATCGATGACCCAGGTGGCAATCGACAGTAGCGGAAAACGCAGCAAGCGCAGGCTCGGGCCATGGGTGCGCAGCAGTTGCAGATGACTGCCCTGGCGCCACAATTCCTTGCCCATCCATTCCCGCCAACTGCATTCGTAACCCCAATGCAGCGCCACGCTTTGGTTGACCGAGAGCAGCTTGGCACCGGCGTCGGACATACGCATGGTCAGTTCCTTGTCCTCGCCGGTGGGCAGTTGTTCATTGAAACCACCGACCTTGTCGAACCAGCGACGGAGCATCAGCAGGTTGGGACTGGGCAGCCACTGCGCGACATGCAGCGGCTGCGTGTCGGGGCGCAAGGTGCGGCGCTGCCAGGCGTCGGCGTACCACGGCGCTTCGGCCGGGGTGTGCAGGTCCAGGCCGATGACATCGGCCTGGCCGCCGGACTCGAGGTCGAACAACAGCTTGAGCCAGTTCTCGGGCATCTCGACGTCGGCATCGATAAAGGCCAGCCATTCACCGCTGGCAATCGCCGCTCCGCGATTGCGTAATGCGCCGATGAGCAGGCCGGGCAGGACCAGAACCTGGGCGCCGAACTGCCGGGCAATGTCCGGGCCCTGGTCATCGGAGCCGTTGTCGACCACGATCAACTCGCATTCGACGTTGGCCGCCTCGGCGGCATGTCGTGCCGCTTGCAGGGTCCGGGCGATGTGCCGGGCCTCGTTGTACATCGGGATGATGATGCTGATGCGGCTCATGCCCTGACCTCTTTCAGCTGGGCCTCATTGGCTTTCGTGCGCAGCACGCCGGTCAACGCCAGCATGATCCACAGGTACTTGTGGTTCGGTGCGCTGAGGAACATCAGGAACAATGTCAACGACAGAAAACTCATGCCCAGGTGGGTCATCAGATCGGCCTGATGCCTGTCTCCTCGCAACAGCCAGGTGTGGCGGGCGCGAATCAGGTTGTACAACCCCAGGGCCAGCATGCCGACGAACATCAGGCCGGCGGG
Organism: Pseudomonas sp. 05L36; assembly: GCF_056398125.1. Classification (NCBI taxonomy): domain Bacteria; kingdom Pseudomonadati; phylum Pseudomonadota; class Gammaproteobacteria; order Pseudomonadales; family Pseudomonadaceae; genus Pseudomonas; species Pseudomonas sp. 05L36. Next base: position 53,651 of record NZ_JBFTOU010000023.1, read on the forward strand.
AATCCCCAGTTCACTGAAGATTTCCAGGTAGGTGTTGTGCGCGCGGCGGTAAAGGTCGTCGGTCTTGCCGCTGACGGAAAAGACCTTGGCATAACCGGTGGTGGCATAGTGCAGCGGGAACGTGCCGGGGCCGGTACCGAGCAAGGGGTTCTCGGCGATCATGGCGCTGCCGACCACAATGTAGGAGGCGCGACGGCCCAGGGACGCGTCTTGACTCTTGGCCCCGGAGCTGAGGATGCTCAGCGACTGGATGCGCGCCACGTAACTGGCCGGCATCGCATAGAGCCCAAGCGCAATCACAATCGTCAGGCCGAGCATGGCAAAGCCCAGGTGGCGTGGACGAATATGTGGCAACTGCGCGCGATAGTGCCACGTGCCGATCAACAGGCTGAGGAGCAACACCACCAGCCCCGAACGGGATTCAGTCTTGGTCATGCCGGCCAGCAGCACGAGGGCACAGGCCCCCCAGAACAACCGGTGCAACAGGTTCGGGCTGCGGACCACCAGCAACAACGCCATGGGCACGGCGAAGGCGATCATCAGGGCAAATTCATTTGGGTCATTGAGCATGCCGGACGCACGGCCTTCGTCCTGGTATTTGGCAGAGAACATCGCCATGGCGCAGGTCACCGCGACACTGACGGCAACCAGTTTGGCGAACATGTCGAGGTTCAACTCACGCCCGATCAGCAGGGTGATGACAAACAGAATCAGGCCAACGCTCAATTCGCGCAGGTGGCCCAGGGAGAAGCCCATGTTGTCGGTGTTCAACAGGCTCAGCAGGTACAGCACCATGAACCCGACCAGGAAACGCCAGATGTTGCTGCGCAAGCGCTCGGCCGGCAGTTGGTGAATCGCCAGTTGCAGCATCAGGATCAGCGCCAGCGAAGCCCCGAGGAACTTGGAGCCCGACAACGCGCTGTCCTTGAACAGGCCCTCGAAAGGTAGGATGGCGACAATGCCCAGCAGGCCCCAGGTTGGCTTGCGATACAGCACCGCAACACCCACCAGGCCCAGCACCGCTCCCGGCGCCAGATACGGATAAGGGCTGGCCAGCAAACCCAGGCAGACCAGGCCGAGCAAACTGACGATCGAGAGCGGAACAATCACGCGCGTGCCTCCCGTGCAGTCCGGATGTAAAGCTGCGACCAGCGTTCGGCCAGGACCTTGAGGTCGTAGCGATCCCGTTGCGTATGTTTTGCGTTGTCAATCAACTCGCCGGCCAGGGCCGGGTCACCCAGCAGCGCGCCGATCTGGCGGGCGAGGGCGGTGCTGTCGGTGGGCGCGGCCAGCAGGCCGTTGTAGCGGTCCTGCAAGACATCGGGAATCCCGCCGACGCCGAAAGCCACCACCGGCACCCCGGCCTGCATCGCTTCGAGCAGAATCATGGGCGTGCCTTCGGTGCGCGAGCTGATCACTAACGCATCGAGTTGCCGCCACCAGGCGCGCATGTCGGTCTGGTAGCCCGGCAGCGTGATGCGCGCCTGCAATCCGGCTTCGTCTATGCGCGTCTGCAGGCTTTCGCGCTCCGGCCCGTCGCCGAGCATCACCGCGTCCAGTTGCGGGTACTGCTGACACAACGGGATCAGCGCATCGAGAAACAGGTCAGGGCCTTTTTCGCTACTCAGGCGCCCGACGTAGCCGGCCAGCCAGCGTTGACGCTCGCCACTGTGCGGCGGCAAGTCGTGGGCCGCCGGCAGGCCGTTGGGGATCACCTGCAACTTGTCCGTGCGCACATTGGCCTGACGGTGCAGCGCCGCAATGCTTTCGGCGACACACACCACCCGGTCCACCGAGGCCGTGCGGCACAGTTGCAGGCTCAGCCAGGTGTAGAACTTCTGCTTGCGACTGCGCGGGGTGAAGCCGTGCTGGGTGATGACCAGTGGCAGGCGCAACAGCGTGGCGCCGAGCCAGCCGAACAACAGGCCCTTGAAGTTGTGCGTATTGATCAGTGGCCGCTGGTCCCGTCGCTGGCGCAAATGCCCCAGCAATGCGCCCAGGCCTGCACAGCCGAGGCAATCGACACCGGCCTGGCGAAATCGCGCGATCAGTTCTGGCGGCGCATCGAGAAACAGCACCTGGTGCTGCCCCGGCGTCGCCAGGCAATGATCCAGCAGCATCCGCTCGGCGCCATAGAAGCCGCCACTGCTGAGCAAATGAATGATCGGCAGGTCGTCGGCGGTGCCGAGCGGCGCGTTCAATTGCGCACCCAATGCACGAGGGCCGGTACGCTCCAGTTCTTGTGCGGGTTGTTCGGCAGGGTGCTTTGATCATTGATCACCAGCAGCACCGGCAAGCCCAGTTCATGGGTGATTTGCGCAGGGTGCTTGAAGCGGTGGTCGAAGAACTCACGCACATAGACCAGGGCAATCGCCAGCAGCAAACCGGTGAACAGCCCGAACGGAATGATCAGCATCGGCTTGGGGAACGCCGCTTCGGTCGGTTCGAACGGCGGGCTGAGTACCCGTGCGTTGGACAGGTCGTTGTCCAGCGCGCGTGCGGTGCTGCTTTCGGCGAAGCGCTGGGCATAGGTGGCGAACGCCTTGTGCAGCGCGTTGATCTCGGTGTCCATCTGCCGCAGCTTGCTGCGGGTTTCCTGCAACTGATGGATGCGATTCTTGAACTCGGTAATGCGCGCGGTTTTCTGGTCGATGACCGAGCTGATCGTCGCCAGGTCGCTGGTGCGCTCCTGAATCCGGTTGCTGACAATCTTCAGGAATTGCCCACGGGCCCGGATGATTTGCTCGCGGGCCATTTGCATCGGATCACTGCCGGGCTGCAAGACCGCCAGGTCGTCCATGTAGTGGCTGACCAGGGTCGTCAGTCGCTCACCCAGTTGCTTGATCTCGCGGTCTTCGAAAGCGACGCTGTCGACGGTGGTGGTGAAGGTGTAGGGGAAGGTGTAGTCGTTGAATCTGGCATTGTTGGCGGTCGCCAGGCTGGTTTTCAGGTAATCGAGCCAGCGCTGGCTTTGCAGCAGTCGGTCCTGATACAGGTTGAGCGCCTGTTCCTCGGTGTTGATCGCGTTGAGACGGAACGTGATTTCTTCCTTGGGGTCGGACGAACCGATGCTTTCGAGCAAGGCCAGGCGATTGGCTTCCAGGCCATCGAGACGCACCTGGTACTGCAATTTCTTGGTCTCGTAGAAGCTCTGCGGCAGGTCGATCGATTGCATTTCCTGGCGGGTAACCAGGTAGTTTTGCAGCAGGGCGGTGACGAATCGGGTGCCCTGGGCCGGGTCAGGGAAGTGGTAGACGATCGAGATCACGTTGGAGCCCGGCAAGGTTTCAACTTTGAGAGCACTGGACGCTTGCTGCGTGAGGGCATCGAGCAGGGTGTCGCGTACCGGATCGGTCTGCAGCCCGAGCAGACTGCGAACCGGGTTGATCACGTGTTCGCGAACGGGATTGATCACAAACCGTTTGAGCGGCTGCACCAGCAGTTTGTTGAAGGCGCTCACGGGCAGCGTGTATTCACCCTTTTCACGCAACTGGCCGATGGTCTGGCGGATCAAGGCCGGCGAACGCAGGATATTGCTCTCGGTCTCCATGTCGGCCAGCGACGGCGGGATGAAGGAAGCGTTTTCCTGAGTGAGGGTGCTGGTGGCATCCCCCTGGGAGATTTTCTTGGACTGCACGATCACCTGGGCGGTGATATCGAAACTCTGCTTGAGCAACAGCGGCAAGACCACGGCGATCACGGCAAAGATCAGGAAGACTCGCTTCACCAACTGCTTGTTGGCGAAGAAGATCCTGAAGAACTCATGCAGGTAGTTTTCCTTTGGATTCATGTGGGTACCTGAGAGTTAGTTGCTGCTGTCGTCTTTGTTGTCGACGCGGTAGCTGAAGCTGAGGCCCATGCCCTGGAACAACACGACGTCCGCCAGTTGCCGCGCGAGCTCACCGGCGCTGGCCAGTTTGGTCTTGGGCACGTACAGCATGTCGTCCGCTTGCAGGTAGGCGATCTGGGTGGCGTCGCCGGACAAGGCTTTTTCCACGTCGTAACGATGCGCGACCACCTGGTTGCCGTTGCGCCGCATGATCATCACCGAGTCCAGGCGTGCCTTGGCGTTGGAACCGCGGGCCATGGTCAGGGCTTCGAGCACCGACACCGGGCGGCGGATCGGATAGGAGCCCGGCTGGCCGACTTCACCCAGTACATAGATTTCGTTGCCGGCGGTGGACTTGAGCAGCACGTCCACGGTCATGCGCCCCGGCAGGGTGGCATAGCGATTATTCAGGTAGGCCTCGAGTTGGCTGATGGTCATGCCTTGCAGCGGCACGGCACCGATTTCCGGGAAGCTGGCGTAGCCGTCGCTGCCCACGGTGATTTCCCGGCTCATGCCGGTGGCAGGGTGGTTGAGCACGGACTTGAGGTTCCATTCACTGGCCAGCGGGTTCACCACCATCACTGACAGCTGATTGCGGTTGGGCTGGAACAGCTGTTTACGATCGTAGGCGCGCTGAATCGCGTCCCGTGCTTCATCGCGGGTCAGGCCCTCGATTTTCACCGTGGTGTGGGCCCCCGGCAGTTCGATGGTGCCATCGGGCAGCACCAACTGGTTGCCGTTGAACTGGCTGGCGGCGGTGAAGTTCAGCGCAATCGTGTCCCCGGACTGCACGCGATAGGCGGCCGAGCCACTGGTGCTGATGTGGAAGATCACGTCCAGCACATCCTGTGGGCGCAGGGTCTGCTCGACCTTGGGCACGTCGGTTGCCTGGGCGTTGGCCGGTGGGGCCGTGAGGATTTGCACAGGCATGCTTTGTGATTCGTCGGAGGAAGTGCTGGAGCAACCTGCAAGGGGCAGCAACAGCAGGACAAGCATCTTGGCGTTCATGGCGTCATCCTTGTCTGACTGCTCACAGGTTTTTGTACAGCCATTCGGGCATGTAGTACTTGCGTCGGTTGAACACGCTGCCGACCAGCTTCGCTCCCGCCTGGCTCAAGCGCTTGGCCGCGGCCTGCGCCACTTCCCAGCGGGTGTCTTCCGCGGGCACGACCAGGACCACGCCGTCCACCTGGGTGCTGATGACCAGGGTGTCGGAGGCCGAATACACCGCGTCGCCGTCGATCACCACGAAGCGGTAGCGGATGCCGAGTTGATCGAGCAGCGGGCTCAGGCGCTCGGGTGTCAGGTGCTCGTTGCCACGGAAGTAGCGGCCAAATGGCAGAACGTGAAAGGGCAGGCTGGAGACGTCCACCACGCAGTCCTGCAACAAGGGCGGGCTCTGGGTGTTGAACATCAAGTCGCGAAACCCCCGTTCCTTGCTCAGCCCCAACTGTTGCGTGAGGTTGGTCGCCGACTGGCTGGTATCCACCAGCAGCACCAGGCCGCTGCTCATCTTCGCCAGTTGACTGGCCAGCGCCAGGGCACTGGTGGTGGTGCCCGCGCCGGGGTTGGCGGCGGTCAGGAACAGGGTCCGCAGGTTCTGGTCGAGTACGGTCGATGTCAGGTTGGACTCGCTCGGGCTGGCAATGCTGAGGCTTTTAGCCGTTGAACCGTCCATTTAACTTGCTCCGTGACCGCTGAACACTTTGAAAGGGGTTTTCAGCAGAATCTTCAAATCAAGCAGCAGGCTCTGCTGGGCGATGTAGGTGAGGTCCAATTCAACGCGCTGGTCGAAGTCGATATTACTGCGCCCGGAGATTTGCCACAGGCCGGTCATGCCGGGGTAGATGCTCAGGCGCGCGAGGTGCTTGTCCTCGTAGCGGTAGGCGTTGAACGAAGTCGGCCTGGGGCCTACCAGGCGCATGTCGCCGGTCACCACGTTGAACAGGTTCGGCAGCTCGTCGAGACTGGTGCGTCGCAGAAAACTGCCGATACCGGTGATGCGCGGGTCCTTGTCGATCTTGAAGTCGATGGCGTCGGCGCCGTGCTTGTTCAGGTGCCGCAGGGAGTCCTTGAGCTCCTCGGCGTTGACGACCATGGTGCGAAATTTGTACATGCCGAACAGGCGGCCGCGGTAGCCGGTGCGTTTCTGCACGAACATCACCGGCCCCGGGCTGGTCAGTTTGATGGCCAGCGCCAACCCCAGCAGCACCGGGGAAATCAGCACCAGGACCAGCAGTGCGCCGAAGCCGGCCAGGACGCGGTTGGTGCGCGACAGGGTCCACGGCCGGCCACCTTCGCGACCGGTTATCCAGCCACAACCCTGCATGTGGATCGCGGCATCCATGCGCTTGCGTTGCTCGGGGTCCAGGCGCTTCTCCCTGCGCATATTGCTGAGTGGCACACTTTTTTCGTGTTCAGACATAGATTCTCCGCAGAGTTCAGCCGTGTGCGGCATGGGCGACGCAGTCAGTAGTAAGTGCGCAACCAGGCAACGAAGCGCCCCAGTCTCTCATCGGGCACCCATAAAACCGGCCACTCCGGTGACGAGAGTCTTCATGGATGGACGGCCTCGGGCACGATGTGGCGCAAGCCAATGCCGCTGTAGTGCAGGCCGGCGGCCGCCACCTGTTCCGGGCTGTACAGGTTGCGCCCGTCCACGATCACCCGTTCACGCAGTTTGCTCGCCAGCATGTCGAAGTCGACCACGCGGAAGTTTTTCCACTCGGTGCAGATCACCAGGGCATCGGCGTCTTCGAGTGTGTCATCGCGGGTGGCGCACAGATGCAGGTCGTTGCGGTAGCCGTAAAGGCGCCGGCATTCGGACATGGCTTCCGGGTCGTAGGCCTGCACGCTCGCGCCTTCGGCCCAGAGTGCTTCCATCAGGTAGCGGCTGGGTGCTTCGCGCATGTCATCGGTGTTGGGTTTGAACGCCAGGCCCCACACGGCGATGGATTTGCCGGCCAAGCCACCGGGAAATTGCGCCTTGAGTTTGCTGAACAGAATATGCCGCTGGTGGTCGTTGACGTCGGTCACGCTACGCAGCAACTTGAGGGGCATTCCGGCGTGTTCGGCGGTGTGCAGCAGGGCGCGCAGGTCCTTGGGAAAGCATGAACCGCCGAAGCCGCAACCGGGGTATATGAAGTGGTAACCGATGCGCGGGTCCGAGCCGATGCCTTTGCGCACGGCTTCGATATCTGCTCCCAGCAACTCGGTGAGGTTGGCCAGTTCGTTCATGAAGCTGATGCGCGTGGCCAGCATCGCGTTCGCCGCGTACTTGGTCAGCTCGGCGCTGCGGTTGTCCATGAACATCAATTTGTCGTGGTTGCGGCAGAACGGCGCGTAGAGCTCGCTCATCTGGCCGCGGGCTTCATCGTCTGCGGTGCCGACGATGATCCGGTCCGGGCGCATGCAATCGGCCAGGGCACTGCCTTCCTTGAGGAACTCCGGGTTGGACACCACCCGTACCTTCAGCGAACCTTTGCCGCGACGCTGCAACTCTTCGACGGCAGTGGCGCTGACCTGATCCGCCGTGCCGACCGGCACCGTGGACTTGATGATCAGGGTGCGGTCGGTCTCCATGAAACTGGCGATCTGCCGGGCCACGTTCAGCACATGGCTGAGGTCGGCTGAACCGTCTTCGTCGGCGGGCGTACCGACGGCGATGAAAATCAGCTCGGCGTGCTCCACCGCATCGCTGGCCTGGGTGGTGAAGAACAGACGACCGGCCTTGATGTTTTCTTCAAGGGTGCCGGACAGCCCCGGCTCACTGATCGGTGGCACGGCCTGTTGCAGTTGCCGGATCTTGTTCGGATCGATGTCGACACACAGAACGCGGTGTCCGACATCGGCCAGTGCCGCTGCTTGTATCAGGCCAACATAGCCCGTACCAAATACGCTCACGTCCATATTAGCGTGCCTCGTAAGACGGTGGAGAGTTGCAAAACAAGACGGTCAAAAGGGGTATAGACCAGCCTCGGCAAACCGTGTCAGCAAACCGGTATGTAAAAGGGGCAAGACACCCCCAAATGTGGGGGCGATTGCCATCAAAGTCGCACCACTGTTGGGTTTCCCGCCGATTTTGGCTGTTTGGTGAAAATCTCGAGAAAGCGACAGGCGGTCGTAGGCCTTGAAATACAAGGGTTGTAGCTGCTAAGTGTGTCAGGTTTGAGTCGCGGGCTTGATGACAATTTTTAACAGAGTCCGGCAGTTATCACGCACGGCTGGCTCAATGCCAGCGTTAAAAAAATGTCCAACAATCTATTGCTCAAGTGCCTGTCGAGTCATAGCAAATTGCGTGGTTTTTCATTGACCTTGCCGGCTTCGCCAGGCACCCGGCGCGCACCCCAGCCAGCGCAGGCATGCACGGTTGAAACTTTGCACATCGCTGTAGCCCAGACGGTCGGAAATCTCCACCAGTTCCAGGTCGGTCCCCTGCAGAAAGTCTTCGGTGCGGTAGCGGCGGTATTCGTCGAGCAACTCTGAAAAACTCCAGCCCAACGCCTTCAAGCGTCGGGCGGCGGTGCGCTCGAGCAAATGCTGGGTGGTGCAGAATTGCTGCCAGCTGGCCTCGGCGAGGTCGACGATCAAATGGTCGCAGACTTGCTCCAGCAAGGTCGGTTCGCTGTTGCGTCGGGTCTGCTCCAGCAGCTCGACCAGCGTGTGTTCCAGTTCATGATTGCCCGGCGTCAACGGGATCACGAACAGCTGTGGATCGAGGCGGATCGAGTGCTGCGCCTGCCCCCATTGCACCGGTGCGCGAAAAGCTTGTTCATGTTCCTGCGGGTTGGCCGTGCAGGCACCGGCCAGCCCGACGCCCAGAACCGGATCACGCTCTAGGCCGCTGGCGAGGAATTTGCGCCGCAACATGCTGCACAGGCTGATGAGGATGTAATCGGCGGTTGACGCGCTGGTTTTCACGCTGCCGCGGTCGAGCAGGTGCAATTCGACGCTGTCGTCGCCGCGCACGATCCGGGCCTGGAAGTGCCCGTTGAAAAACGGAAAGAAACGCACGAAATACTGGCAGGCGCTGTCCAGTGAGTCGGCCACGTCGAACAGGTACGTCAGGCCGTTGGTGGCGGTGGAAACGAATCGCCGACCGGCCGCCAGGCCGATCCGCGGGTCGCCGGTCTGTTCCAGGGCAAACGCCCAGAAGCGCCGAGACATGAACAGAGGAATGCGCATGAATGGCGTGCGCAACTCGAACAGGCTGCGTCGCAACAGGCCTTCGATGCGTTCCCGGTCCACACCGCGGGCCAGCAACTCTTCGATGGCCGGCAACAGGGTCGGCGCGTAGAACGCATTGGGTATTGATTGGTCGTGCAGTGGCTGATCGCTTTTTGTCATGTAGGGCTCACAGCTTGTTGCGGAACACTGGTCAGGCTGGCCGACGTTAAGCGATTTGCCGGAGCAAGACCATGCTTGATTTACGCCAGCTCGATTTGAACGTGTTGCTCGCCTTCGATGCGATTTACCAGCAGCGCAGGGTCACTCGTGCCGCCGGGATTTATGCAACTTCTTGAGGGGCCTGGTTCGACGCCAGCAAGCGCCGGTCGACCGTCAACACCGCATCGACCATCGCCAGCGCGGCCGGTGTCAGGGAGTGGCCGGCGCGGCTGACGATGCCGTAGTGCAATTGCAGGCCGGGATCCTCCTTGGGTACATCGGCAAACTCCAGCAGGCGGACCAGGTCCTGGTCGACCAGTTCGGCCAAGGCCTCCACGGTGGCGATGCCCACCGCGTCGGAGCGCATCACCACGCGGCGGATGGCGTCGAACTGCGCGCATTCCACGCTCGGATTGAAGTCCGCCTCGCCCTGCACGTCGGCGAGGATCTTGCGGATCGTCGGCGGTATTCGCGTGCCGACCACCGCGTAGTCGAGCAGGGCGCGCAGGGACAGATTCTGCTGCTGCGCCAGGGGATGACCGACACGGCAAAAGAACCACCCGCGCCGGGGGCGCAACAGCTGTACCTGGTATTGCGGGTCGCCGGTGAAGTACCGCGCGTCGGCTACGAGGAATTCGATCTGCTGTTCACGAAGCCAGACCGCCAGTTGTTCCCAGTCGCCCTGGTGGAAACTGATGCGGATCGCCGGATGGGCCTGAATGAACTCCGCCAGCGCTTCGGGCACCAGCACCTGGGCCGGATACGGGCCGCAGCCGAAGCGCAGCTCGCCACCAGTCAGGCCGTTGTATTGCGTCAGTTCGTTGTGCAGGGCCTGGCTGCCAGCGAGCAGGCGCCGGGCATGTTGCAGCACCAGTTCGCCTTGACCGGTCAGGCGGAATTCGCGGCTGCTGCGTTCCACCAGCGCGCAGTCGAGGTCGCGCTCCAGGGTCTGGATGCTGCGACTGAAGGCCGGTTGGCTGAGATTGATCGCCTCGGCGGCACGCCCGAAGTTGCGGTAATCGGCCAGGGCCGCAAGGTGGCGGAGCTGTCGTAGGTCCATCATGCGTCTCCTGCATTCAGTGGATACTTTTAATGCATTGGATCGATAGCACAGAGGCTGGCATAAGTACACGCCTGTCCTTTCGCCGTAACCTGCCATGACCAGCCAACCGTTCATTTCCAGCGCCTTCACCCGCACCATTCTCAGCCATGCCCGGCAGTCCGGCCTGTGCCAGGACCAACTGCTGCAACGGGCCGGCATCTGCCTGTCGTTGCTCGAAGGTCAGGACCTGCATGTGCCTGCGCACCTGGTCGAACGCCTGTGGAGTGAATGCGAGCGTGCGGGCGCGGGCGCATCGTTTGGCTGCGAACTGGTCAACGGCATGGCGACCACCGCACTGCGAGGTCTGAACATTCTGCTGGACTCCGCAGCGACCCTGCGTGCGAGCCTGACATGCTTCACCGATTTCCTGCCACGGGTGACCAACTACGTAGTGGCGGAACTGGAGGAGGGTGACGGGCAGGCCCGCCTGCACTTGCGCGGTGCCGGTCAACAGCCGCATTTTTTCGGCCTCGATGCGGCGACCCTGACGTTGGTGCGCAACATCGCCCGACGCCTGGGACGAGCGCCGGCGCAGGTGTTTGTGGCCGTTCGCCTGACGCCGCAACAGGCTGCCGGGCAGTGGTTGCGTAGCGCTGGTATCGAGGTACTGGAGGGGTCACATCCGTGTTTGAGCCTGCCAGCGGCCAGTCTCGATGAGCCGTTGCTGGGGGCCAATGGGTTTTTGCATCAGAGCATGTTGCGGCACTGGCAGACTGCTGCTGCGCAACATACCCGCAGTGACAGTCTGGAGTTGGCGCGGCACTGGTTGACGGCAGGTGATCAGCCGATTGAGCGGATTGCCGAGCGGTTGGGGTATCGGCAGCCGAGTAATTTCATTCGGGCGTTTCGTAAGCAGTTCGGGATTACGCCCAAGCAGTTTCGCCTCTGTGATGTATCGGGTCGGCCGGTAGGTCGCCTTCGTCGGAACGCCGCCCGGAGCAGGCTCGCTCCTACAGAAAAGCCCCTCACCACACCGCAAGTGTGTGGCAATGGGCAATGTCTCAGTTCAAGTGAACCTTGAGCTCCAGCGCAGCCTGGCGCACCGCTGCTTTCACTTCGGGAATCTGGCTCAGCGGATTGAGCAGGCCGAAGTCGTGGATCATGCCGTTGTAGCGGACCGAGGTCACCGGCACACCGGCCGCATCGAGGTGGCGGGCATAACCTTCGCCTTCGTCACGCAGTACGTCGAATTCGGCGGTCTGCACCAGTGCGGCCGGCAGGCCTTTGAGCTGTTCGGTGCTGGCGTTGAGCGGTGAGGCATGAATCTGCGCACGTTCGCCAGCGTCGGTGGTGTAGTTGTCCCAGAACCACTTCATCATGTTTTGGGTGAGGAAATGGCCTTCGGCAAATTGCTGGTACGACGCGGTATCGAACTGTGCGTTGGTCACCGGCCACATCAGCAGTTGAAAACGCAGGGCCGGGGCTTTTTGCTCCTTGGCCATCAAGGCCACGACCGCCGCCATGTTGCCGCCGACGCTGTTGCCGGCCACTGCCAGGCGCTGACCATCGACGCCGATCTGTTTGCCATGCTCGGCCACCCAGCGCGTCGCGGCGTAGGCCTGGTTGATCGCGGTCGGGTAATGCGCTTGCGGCGACGGTGTGTAGTCGACGTACACCGCGACCGCGCCGGAACCCACCACCAGGTCACGAATCAGGCGCTGGTGAGTCGGGAAATCCCCCAGTACCCAACCGCCACCGTGGAAGAACATGAACACCGGCAATTCACCTTTGACCTTGGCTGGGCGCACCACTTTGAGGTGGAGTGTCTGCCCGTCGACCTTGATCGCTTTGTCGCTGATTTCGACACCGGACAGGTCAACCTTCACCGACGCCTGGGCACCGGTCAGCACCGCACGGGCGTCTTTCGGGCTCAGTTGTTCAAGCGGTTTGCCACCACCGGCGGCGAGGGCTGCGAGGAAGGCCTGGGTGTTGTGTTCGACACCCGGGCTGCCCGCAGCAAACGCGTTGCCGACGGCAAGGGCGAGCAGGGAGGCAGTCAGGGTTTTCTGGGCGAGGTTCATGGTCAATTCCTTTTTGATCGTGGGTGTACGCGGTTAGGTAGGAGCTGCAAGGGTGAATTCAACACCGTGAACACAGACTAATAGGGTGCCTGGAAGGGAAAAAGCGGCTATAAAGTGTTTGACTGTCAACCGGGAAGTGACAATGAACCCCTTCGAAGATATGCGTATTTTTTGCCAGGTGATGGACTCCGGCAGTTTCACGGCTGCCGCCGATCAACTGGGCCTGTCCAAGCAGTTTGTCAGCCGCCGCTTGATGCAACTCGAAGAGCGCCTGGGCGTGCGCTTGCTCAATCGCTCGACCCGGCGGCTGGACGTCACGCCGCTGGGGCAAAGCTATTACGAGTCAGCCTTGCGCCTGCTCAGCGAAGTCGAACAAGTGGAGCAGGGCATCGCCGGCCAGACCACCGAGCCACGGGGGACCATTCGTGCGAGTGCGCCGCTGTCGTTCGCACTGGCGCATCTGGGGTGCCTGTTGCCGGTGTTTTTGCAGCGCTATCGCGACGTGACGGTGGAGATGGATTTGAGTGATCGCCCTGTGGATTTGCTCGGTGAAGGTTACGACCTGGCATTGCGCATTGGCACACTGGAAGACTCGACGCTGATCGCCCGACGCATTGCCTCCATTGAACGGGTGTACTGCGCAAGCCCCGCGTACCTGGTCGAACGCGGCACGCCGCTCAAGCCTGAAGATTTGCACGGACACGACTGCCTGCCGTACGGCCATGGTCGTCAGGTGCAATGGCGTTTTGCGGGGCAGGGCAAGCCATTGAGCGTCAATGTCAGCGGGCGGATGCGGGTCAACAACGGTGAACTGCTCAAGGACGCAGCGATCGCCGGGCTGGGGATCACCTATTTGCCGACGTTCATTGTCGGTTCGGCGCTGAAGGATGGAAGGCTGGTGGAAGTGCTGGAGGATTTCAGGCCGCAGCCGCTGACGTTGTCGGCGGTCTATCCGCAACACCGGCAGAGTTCGCGGCCGGTGCAGGCGCTGGTCGAGTTCTTGCGCGAACGGCTGGATCGGCTTGAGGGTGGGTTGTAGAGCGGCTGGTTGTCTGAGCCACATTGGCCACTGTGGGGAACTTGTTCGCGATGACATTCGATCATTCAACATTTCTGTTGCCTGACACTCCGCTATCGTCGGAACGCCGCCCGGAGCAAGCTCACTCCCACAGGGTTTTGTGTTGTATGGATTTCAGGGGGAATCAGGTCCTTTTGTCATCGCCGGGCTCGGCATGGGCACCACGATCATCTCCAGGTTCGCCATTGGCATGGACGCCACGGTCATCGCCGGGTTCGCCATTGGCATGGACGCCACGGTCATCGCCGGGTTCGCCATTGGCATGGACGCCACGGTCATCCCCAGGTTCATCATGGGTGCCGCTGCGTCCTGAGGACGAGGCCGTTCCGGAGTGGCTCGAACCGCTGTTGGCACTGCCATGACCGCTGTTGCTGCCATGGTCGCCGCTATGGCCGCTGCCGCTGTTGCCACCACTGCCGCTTCCACCGTGACTGCCACCGCCGCCACTTCCTCCGCCGCCGCCACTACCACTACCGCCGCCGCCACTTCCTCCGCCGCCACCACTACCGCCGCCACCACCACCACTACCCCCATCCTTGGCCTGAGCACTGGATACCCCGGACAGGCTGTCCGGAATCAATACGGTAGACGCCGACAGAACCGCGCCAATAGCTACTGCCAGTAAAAGCTTATTGATGAGCATGTCGTTCTCCGTCTTCTTGTTCAGATTGGAACGTTGATGAACATTGCAACGTGCTGCATTTTTCCCATGGGAACTTGTTAAACACCTCGACGGACTGATTTATTCAATGGAAGGTTGAAAAGATGCAACGGGCAGCGCGGCCCTGTTCCATAAGGTCAGTGAATGCTCGAGGCCAATTCGAAAATCGGGATGTACATCAGGATCACGATCACCCCGATCAACAGACCGATGAAGGTCATGAGCAGAGGTTCGAACAGCCGTACGAACCATTCGATCCAGCGGCTGATTTCTTCGTCGTAGAAGTCGGCGCTGCGCTCCATCATCTGCCCGAGGTTGCCCGACTGTTCGCCGGCGCGCAGCAGGCGCAGGGATACCGGAGTCACCAGGTGATTGAGTTCCAGCGCGGTAGAAAGCGATTGCCCCTCGCGTACCCGGTCGCAGGCCTGGTCCAGGCGCGCGCGGGAGGCGACGCTGAGCAAGCCACGGACCATGCCCATGGCGGTGACCAAGGGAATGCCGCCTTGCAGCAGTATGCCTAGCGAACGGTAGAAACGCGCCAGCTCATACATGAAGATGCGCTGGTGCACCGCGGGGAGTTTTTCGATCAGGCGGTCCAGCCCCCGACGAAAGGCCGGTTGGCGCTGGAGCAGGGTGAGGGCGACGATGATGGCCAGCAAGCCACCGAAGAATTCGCCCTGGTGGGTGTGCAGGAACATGCCGCTGCTCATCAGGACCTGCGACATCCACGGCAGGTTCGACCCCAGCCCTTCGAATACCAGGCTGAAGCGCGGTACGACGTAGCCCATCAAAAACAACACCACGCCACCTCCCACCACCAGCAACAACATGGGGTAGATCGATGCGCTGACGATCTTCTGGCGAACCTCGTCCATGCGCTGGCGATAGCTGACATACCGGCCCAGGGCATCGCCCACGGCGCCGGTCTTCTCACTGGACTGCACCAGCGCCACATACAAAGGCGGGAAAACCGCCGATAGCTGCCCCAAGGCCTGGGAAAACGATTTGCCCTCGTACAGCAAGCGCACCAGCTCGCTCAGGGTCTTGCGGGCTTGTGGCGCGTTTTCTTTTTCCGCCAGGCTTTCCAGCGCATCGATCAACGGCAGGCCGGCGTTGAGCAATGTGGTCAGTTCCTGGCTGAACAATACCAGGTGGAAGGTCTCGCGCTTGTGCAGGCGCAAGGCTCGCCAATGTCGCTCGGCGTGCAGGCTGACGACTCGCAGGCCCTGGTCTTCGGCGATGCGCCTGGCTTCGCTGTGTCCCGGCGCCTCGACGGTCATTGAGACGACACCGGCCTTGCCGACGGCTTTGAGATGAAAGCGCATGGTCGCTTTTCCCGTCAGTTCCAGTTGGTGACTTCGGCGTTCTCGCCTTCGCCGCCGGGTTGCCCGTCCTTGCCCAGGGACAACAGGTCGTACTCGCTGTTTTCACCGGGATAGCGATAGTTGTAGTTGTGGCCCCAGGGGTCTTGCGGGAGTTTTTTCTGCAGGTACGGGCCGGTCCAGCGCGGTTCATCGGCGGGGGCAGTGACCAGCGCCTGCAAGCCCTGTTCGGTCGACGGGTAGTGGCCGACCTCCAGGCGGTAAAGGTCCAGGGCTTTGCTCAAGCCTTCTATTTGCGCCTTGGCCACTTTCACTTCGGAACGGCCCAGTTGGGCGAAGTACTTCGGCGCCACGATGCCGGCCAACAGCCCCAGTACCACCAGCACCACCAACAGTTCGAGCAGGGTGAACCCGCTTTGGGGGCGCCGGGCAAAACACGGTCGCTGATTCATGATGACCTCCCTCAGTTGACAGCAGAGTCGCTATACAGGCGCATGCAATTGCCATGCTCATGACTGGACATCCTTCTGCACCCCCTGTGCTACGGGCCTTTTCACTTACGGCACAGTGTTTGCGTATGGCTGTTTTACTACCGGCCACTGGGGCAATACCCCCATTTTTCGGGGCCGGGCAGGGGAGGCATGCCAATGAAAGCCATCACCGCAGGATTGCTCGGATTACTCGCGCTCGCTGGCGCCGCACAGGCCGATGTGTTCGTTTCCCTGGACGCCAAGGGCAACTATGTCCTGTCCAATGTCCACCGCCCCGGACGCCACTATGAACGGGTGATCCATGAGCCCGAAGCGACGGTCGTCAGCCTCGACCAGCAACCGCAGATGATCGCCGCGCAACCCTACGCCGAGCTGGTGTCGGCGGCGGCCACGGCCAATGAACTACCGGCGGCGCTGCTGCACGCAGTGATCAAGACCGAATCCAGCTACAACGCCCGCGCTACCTCACCCAAGGGCGCTCGCGGACTGATGCAGTTGATGCCCGCCATCGCCCGCGAAATGGGTGTGACCAACGCCTACGACCCCAAGGCCAACATCCAGGGTGGCGCCCGCTATCTCAAGCGCCTGATGACGATGTTCGACAACGATATCCGCCTCGCCGTGGCCGCCTACAACGCCGGCCCGCAAGCGGTGCTCAGCCGGGGCAACGTGGTCCCGCCGTTCGCCGAAACCCAGCGTTATGTGCCCAACGTGCTGAACCAGTATCGGCGTTTACAGGGGTTGTCCGCGGATGCGCCGCTGTGATCGAGACCCAGGGGGTGGTTTCCCCAATAGTGGGGAATGGCGGCCCCGGCGAGAAAATGGGGGGTCGGGTGGGGAATATCCCCCCGTTTATCCATTCGTGAATATATCCAGCTGATTAATAAGGTGATTTTTTATGGCATGCGGATTGCTGTGGACAACTTGTCGAGAGGTGTTCACTGATAACCCGCAATGAGGCCCGAGTTCATGATCGGCATATCTCACGCTCCGTCCCTGATTATTTGGCTGTTGTTGGTGACATCGATGCTCGGCATCGCGATTGCCAGCTAGCCCCCCCGTGGGAGCGAAGCTGCACGGGGCACGCAGATTCTGAAGGGGAGTTTTGATATGGACAGGACCACCACAATCGCTGGCAGCGCGGTGATTCTCGGGATGGCCTTGATCGGGTTCGGGGTATGGCGGACCGCGCCCCCGACTGCGCTCGACGAAATCACCTTGCCCGATACCTGGAGCGACCGGACGCTGGAACGTGACGGGATTGCGGTGGCCCTCGATGTAAAGCCCCTGGCCAAGGACGGCGTACTGCGTGAGGGCGGCATTGCCGACGTGCAATTTCGAGTGACGGACAAAACCTCCGGTCAACCCTTGTCTGGCGTCGCGCCGGGTGTTCGGGCCATTCCCGGCGATACCCACTGAGAGGAAGCTGACATGAACCGATTCGCGCATCGCGGCCTGCTGACGTTCGGTCTGTTGGCCTTCGGTATCGGCCAGGCGCTGGCTCACTCGGCGGACGAGCCCACCGGGCACGACATGGCGGCCAGAGAGGCCAGCCCGGAGACCGCCCGGATCAAGTTTGCCGACGTGACCCTGCTGGACCAGAACGGCAAGGTCGTCAGCCTGGAAAAAGACCTGGTGAGCAACAAGATCGTGGTCATGGGCTTCATCTACACCAGCTGCACTACGGTCTGCCCGGTGGTGTCCTCGATCATGGGCAAGGTGCAGAAACAGTTGGGCGCGCGGGTCGGCACCGAGGTACAGCTGGTGTCGATCAGCATCGACCCGCAGCGTGATGATCCCCAACGCCTGAACGACTACGCCCGCACCTTCCAGCAGGGGCCGGGCTGGAGCTGGCTGACCGGCTCGCCGCAGTCGGTCACTGCCACCCTCATGGGCCTGGGCGCTTACAGCGGTGACGTCGAGAACCACTCGCCGCTGATTCTGGTGGGGGACGGCAACAACCGTTTCTGGACCCGCTACTACGGTTTCACCGACCCGACGGAGCTGGCCCGGGCCGTCGAGAAACTCAGGGGTGAACGCAACGCCCACGCCAAGCACACCGCCATCGCCATGGAGCATCAGCCATGAGAGTCATCGACTGGTTCGCTCCGGGCGTCTGTTACGGCATTTTCAGTTCAATGGCATTTGCCCACGAAGGGCATGAACAGGCCGCGCCGACGGTGGCCGACGGCATCACCTTTATCTCCCTTACCAGTGATCCGCTGCGGGACACCCCGGCGGTACTCGAGGCTTACACCTTGAAACAGGGCGTCGATGACCCCCACTGGTTTTTTCTTACCGGCGACAAGGCGCAAATGGACCTTGTCTTGGGTCGCATCGGCCAGATCGTGCCGACCCCCGAGCAACACTCCACCCAGTCGATCGTCGGTGACGTGGCGAACAAGCTCTGGAGCAAAATCCGTCCCGATGCTCCGGCAGCCGCCATTGCCCAGCGCTTGCAGGTGCTGACAATGCCTGTGGCCGATAGCTGAGCCACGGCCATGAATACTGCCCTCGTCCTTGGCCTGCTACTCCTGAGCGGCATCACGCTCAGCGTCCAGGCGCTGCCGCTGAGCCTCAGCGAAAGTGCCGGCAAGCGCTTGTACGGCGAAGGTCTGTCTGCCAGCGGCGAACCGGTCATGGCCCGGGTCGGTGCATCGAACATGGTGCTGCCGGCCAAGCGCCTGGCCGAAGACCGCGATTCGGGCCTGACCCCCGACAGCCTGTACCTGGGCACGTTGTTGCCGGCCACCGGACCATTGAGCGAAGAGGGCGCCACGGTGGCATCGGTGCTCAACGGCTGCGTGGCGCGTATCAACGAGGCGGGCGGAATTCATGGCCGGCAGTTGCGCCTGACCATCCTCGACCCCGGCGCCGACCGCGCCAGTGCCGAAAAGGCGCTGGACCGGTTGATCGAAGAAGAGCAGGTGTTTGCCCTGATTGCACCGCTGGCGCCGGCATTGGACATGGACCTCGCCGTGCGTCTGGAAGAGGCCGGCATTCCCCTGATCGGGCCGCTGTCCTTGCAGGGCACGCCCCACCACACCAGCCGGCAGATATTCGAACCGCTGCCGGGGCTTCGCGAGCAATTGATCGCCCTGGCCGATTACGCCGGTGCCAGCCTGCGGGTGCTGCAGGGGCCGACGCTGATCGCCTATCCGGACGAATCCGGCCAACAGCTGGCGGCGCAGGAACTCAACCAGTACTTGCAGGGCCACGCCTGGCAAAAGGTGCGTCTGCAAGCCTACGACCCGACCAGGGATGATTTGCCCTTGGGCTCGCGCTCGGTGTTTTACCTGGGCAGCAGCAGCGGCTTCAGTCGACTGGCCGAGCGCTTGCAAACGGCGGGGCAGGTGCCTTACCTGTTCGCCACCTCGAACCAGGTGGCGGGCAATCTGATGCAGGTGCCCAGCGGATTTTCCCGGCGGGTGTTCCTGGCCTATCCGTTCGTGCCCAGCGACTGGACCCTGGCCGGGCGCCAGGCCTTGACCCAGTTGCGCGAACACCAGGGCCTCGGTGACCAACACGCGGTGCTGCAAGTGGGCGCGTTCAGTTCGATGATGCTGCTCAGCGAAGGCATGAAGCAGGCCGGGCGGGATGCCAGTCGCGAGAAGCTGATCAGTGCGCTGGAAGGCCTGCATGACTTCGATACCGGGCTGACACCACTGATGAGCTTTGGTCCTGGCCGGCGCCTGGGCTTGAGCGGTGCCCATATCGTAACGGTGGATCTGCCGAACCAGCGTTTCTATCTGGTCGCCCCCTATAAACCCGCTGCTGCCACGCCCTGACCGGAGGCCGATCATGAAACCCAACACTTTGCTGGTCCTGCTGCCGCTATGGGTGCCCGGTGCAGACGCTTCCACTGTCGTAGCCGCGCGGCTACGCTTAACCGTAATGAGGGCGTCGGCGCAATTGAGCCCGCGCAATCGAATCGAGCGGATTGACGATGAATAGGGGAGGGTCCCCAATAGTGGGGGAAAAAACGTCAATGCCAATCCGGTCGCTTTCCCCGTTTTTGGGGGATGGAATGGCTGTACGAGTAGGCATTGTTTTTAAATTCAAGGACATGAAGACCTGAAAATACCGGTACCCAGCCTGGCGTGAAGTGTGCATAAGCCCTGTCAAGGCGTGCACTCAGCCAGGTTCAAAACCCGGACCTGAGGTTTCAAGGAGTCCACCTTGTTAAACAAAGTACTGGTTGTTGATGACGAACAGTTGCTGGCGGAAAATCTCCAGGGTTACCTGCAGGCGCAAGCACTGGAAGTCCGGATTGCCCACGACGGTGCACGAGGAATCGCTGTAGCTGACGATTTCGCACCGGATGTGATGGTGTTCGATTACCGCTTGCCCGATATGGAAGGCTTTCAGGTGCTCGATGCCGTCCGCCAGAACAGGATGTGTCATTTTGTGCTGATCACAGGGCACCCCACCGCAGAAGTCTGCGAGCGGGCCCGGCAAATGGGAGTCAGCCATATCCTGTTCAAACCCTTTCCATTGGCGGAATTGGCCCGTGCAGTGTTTGATCTTCTAGGCAGGCGGCGCGAGCCCAAACCGGGTGTGAGCACTTCCGAAGGATTCGTCGAACGACGCCAGAGCAGGACCGAGAGTTTCCCGCTGCAGTTGTACGACGGTAGTTGGGTGCTTGCAGATCGCCGAAAAAGTACATCGGCCTCCATGGCACCAGACGACGAACAATTGCTCACCGGGGAGTAGTGGCGCGACAGGACGTTCCGGCCCCCGCCGAAATGGCTCGCCGCGCCGACAGGGCTCAAAGCCCGGGGCGTTGGAGAGCAAGCCATGGACCGTCTATCCCTTGCCGTAGAACCGGCGCAACCGGAATGTGTACCGACTCGCTTCACCAGTGAACAATTGGCCCAGGCCCGAGCCCTGGCCACCAGTTCCGGCGAGCGGATGCTGGACGCCCTCGCAGCGTTGAGTGAACTGGCTCCCATGCCCTTCATCCGGTGCCTGGGCGTCACTTTGCATTATCCGGTGCTCGACACCGACAGCCTGTTCAGTTCCACCCCGGTGTTCGACCGGGTGACCCTGGCCCAGTGCCTCAAGCGTGAATTCATCCTGCTGCGTCACGATGAGGCGGTCATCGGTGTGTTCGCCGACCCCTTCGACAGTGCGCGCCTGGCCTGGATCGATGAATGCCTGCACGGCGCGCCGCTGTACCTGGTGCATGCCGATGACCTGAAGGCCTACCTGGCGCGCCACGAAGAAAGCTTCCATGCGGTGGAGTCGCTCAACGCCCAGAGCGACGCCGGCGCCGAGATCGATAACCTGCAAAGCCTGTCCCTGACCAGCATCAGCGAAGATTCCAGCGTGGTGGTCAAACTGGTCAACTCGACCCTGTACGACGCGCTGAAAATGCACGCCAGCGACATCCACCTCGGCACCACCGGCAGCGGTCTGGTCATCAAGTACCGGATCGACGGCGTGCTCAACAACATCAGCAAGATCCAGGGCAGCGAGTTCGCCGAGCAGGTGATTTCCCGGGTCAAGGTCATGGCCGAACTGGACATCGGCGAAAAACGCGTGCCTCAGGATGGTCGCTTCAAGATCGGCATCAGTGGCCGGCAGATCGACTTCCGGGTGTCGATCATGCCGAGCATTTTCGGCGAAGACGCAGTGCTGCGGGTGCTCGACAAACAGGACCTCGCCGACAAGGTCTGTGGCGTGCAATTGCAAGCCCTGGGCTTTGAAGAAGAAACCCTGCGCCAGCTGCGCCGGCTGGCCGCCGAACCCTATGGCATGGTGCTGGTGACCGGGCCTACCGGTAGCGGCAAGACCACCACCCTGTACGCGATGATCACCGAGATCAACCACGGCGTGGACAAGATCATCACCATCGAAGACCCGGTGG
This sequence comes from Pseudomonas sp. 05L36, assembly GCF_056398125.1. Taxonomy (NCBI): domain Bacteria; kingdom Pseudomonadati; phylum Pseudomonadota; class Gammaproteobacteria; order Pseudomonadales; family Pseudomonadaceae; genus Pseudomonas; species Pseudomonas sp. 05L36. The sequence continues at coordinate 75,409 of NZ_JBFTOU010000023.1, forward strand.
AGTATCAACTGCCGGGCGTGCTGCAAATCCCCGTCAACGAGAAGAAAGGCCTGACGTTCGCCCGGGGCCTGCGCTCGATCCTGCGCCATGACCCGGACAAGATCATGGTCGGTGAAATCCGCGACCCGGACACCGCACAGATCGCTGTGCAATCGGCGCTCACCGGTCACCTGGTGTTCACCACCATTCACGCCAACAACGTGTTCGACGTGATCGGCCGTTTCACCCAGATGGAAATCGATCCCTACAGCCTCGTCTCGGCACTCAACGCCGTGCTGGCCCAGCGGTTGATCCGCCTGGTCTGCACCAGTTGCAGCAGCCCTTACAGCCCGACAGAAGAAGAGCTGGAGGTCTCGGGGCTTGATCCGCAAAAGGTCGCTCACTACCAGTTCGTCCACGGCAAGGGCTGCGGGCATTGCCGGGGCACCGGTTATCGCGGGCGTAGCGCGATTGCCGAGCTGCTGCACCTGGACGACGAACTGCGGCAAATGATCGTCGAGCGCCAACCCATTTCGAAAATCAAGGCGCATGCCTGCAAACGTGGCTTGCGCCTGTTGCGCGAGTCGGCGCTGGAGATGGTGGAACAAGGCCGGACCACTCTCGAGGAGATCAATCGTGTCACTTTTGTCTCGTGAGCAATTCGTTGCCGTGCTCGGCGCCAGCGGTGTTGGCCTGGGGCAACGGCAAGGCAGTGCTACCCGTTGGCTGGGCAGCGTCGGCTACATCGACGAAGGCTTCCAGGCCTGGACGGTGGCTCTCGACACTCTCGACCATTTGCTGGCCGATCACACCGTTGCCAGGGCGGAACTGACCGTGGTGATCTCCGGGCACTTCAGCCGCTATTGCCTGGTGCCCTGGAGCGAGCAGATCAGCAGCCCGGCTGAATTGCTCGGCTTCGCCCAACTGTGTTTCGAAGACCTCTACGGTGCCCCGACGCAACCCTGGAGCCTGGTGCTCTCGCCTGAGCCCGCCGGTTACGACCGCATCGCCACCGCGCTGCCCCAGGACTTGCTCGAACGCCTGCGCACCCTGGTCAGCGCGCGCGGATTGCGCCTGCGTTCGGTGCAGCCGTACCTGATGGCGGCGTTCAACCATTTCGATCAAAGCTTTGATGCCGGGGACTTCCTGTTCGTGGTCGCCGAACCGGTACGCAGCGTGTTGCTGCTGGCCCGGGAAGGGCGCTGGACCTCGGTGCGTTCGGTGGGCAGCAGCGACAGCGATGCCGCGCTGACTGCGCTGATCGGCCGTGAAAACCAGTTGCAGGCTTCCTCGAGCGAACGACCGTTGAATGTCTACCTGCATGCACCGGCGCGCATCGATTCGCCTCCCGACGTGCCCGGTGTGCATCTGCGCAACCTCGAAGAAGACCGGACAGCCGTACGCGATTGCCTGTACGTCATGTCTCGGGCGGTGGCCTGACATGCGCCCCCTGATGCTCGACTTTCAGCCGCGGCGCCGTGCAGGTCCCCTGGGCTGGAGCCTGCTGGCCGGTGGCGTGGTGCTGACCCTGACTTGCGCTCTGGTGCAACAGCATCTGAGCAACGAGGCCGAACAACAGCAAGGCCACCTGCAAACCACACAGCGGGTGCTCACCGGCGATACCGGCAGCAAGCTCAGCCTGACTCCGGCGCAAATCCGCGAGCAGGCGCAGAACCTGGCCGAAATGCGCAAGGTCTCCCAGCAGTTGCGCCGTCCCTGGGAACGTTTGTTCGCCACCCTCGAAGCCATGCCGCGGGACAACATTGCCCTGCTGACCCTGACCCCGGACGCCCGCAAAGGCCAGGTGCGGATCAGCGCCGAGGCGCTGGACCTGGACGCCATGCTCGATTTCCACCGCCGCCTCGAAGCCAGCGACGAGCTGTCCGACGTGTCGCTGCTGAGCCACGAAATTGTCGCCGACGTGCCGGAACACCCGGTGCAATTCAACCTGTCGGCTACCTGGGAGATCGGCGATGCAAATCCATAAATTGATCGTCCACGAATACCTGCAAGGCCTGGGCGTTCCAGGGCTGGCAGGGTTGGCCATGCTGGTGCTGGCGCTGAGCTATGGCCTGGTCGGGTTGCTGCCGGACTGGGAGTCGCTGCAAAGCCTCAGCCAGCAGACTCGCGAGGCTACCGAGTATCTGGCCAAGGTCGAAGACGGCACCGTAGCTGCGCCGGTGGTGCCGCAGCGCCAGCTCGACGATTTCCGCAGCAAGTTGCCGTCCCAGCCTCAGGCCACCGTGGCCATCGACAAGATCTACGCCCTGGCCGCCCAGGAACACATCACCTTGTCCCGGGGTGAATACTCCCTGGGCGTGGACCCCAAGACGCACCTGGCCCGTTATCAGATTCTGCTGCCGGTACGCGGCAGCTATCCGCAACTGCGGCGTTTCCTGCACGCCTTGCTCGGCCAACTGCCGGCGGTGGTGCTGGAGGATGTGGAGTTTCAGCGCAAGAAGATCGCCGATACCGACCTGACCGGGCGGATCCGCATGACCCTTTACCTGTCGAGGTCATGATGAATACCAGGCGAATGGTGGGGTGGGTGGCGTTCTTCGCTGCAGCGGCAGCGCTCGCCTGGTTCCCCGAATACTTCAAACAGGCTGACGACAGCGCCCCTGTGGTGGCCGCCGTGACCACGCCAGCCAAGGTCAAGGCCCCGGGCACATCGGCGGCAGCATCGAGCGCCGCGGCGGTAGCGCCGATCAAGGACCTGAGCCCGGCAGGCGACCTGTTCGCCGCCCGCAGCTGGAAAGCGGCGCCGGCCCCCGGCACCGTCACTGAACAATCGGTTGTCGCGACTCCGGTGGTGCAAGTCCCCACTGCACCGCCATTGCCCTTCCAGTTTGTCGGCAGGCTGGATGACCGTTCCGATTTGCAGGTGTTTTTGCAGAGCGGCGAAAAAATCTACGTCGTGCGCAAAGGGGATGTCATCGACGAAACCTGGCGGATCGAGCGGATTTCCAAAGAGGAACTGAGCCTGGTCTACCTGCCTCTGCATTTATCGCAGACCTTGTCTGTGGGGAGTACGGAATGAACAAATCCCGTTTGCTGATGAGCCTGTGTCTCTGTGCAGGGCTGGCCGCGTGCAGTTCGGCGCAGATTGCCAAGGATGAAGCTTCCGCCCTGATGGAATCCGGCCAATACGAAGCCGGTCTGGCTCGCATCGAACAGGGATTGCGTGAAAACCCTCGCGATACCGATCTGCACATGGCCCTCAACAACGGTCGGGCCCGCGCCGTGACGGCGCTGCTCACCCAGGCCGACATGGACCGGGCCCAGCGCAATTTCGCCGGGGCCCGCATGACTTACAGCCGGGTCTTGAACATCGAACCGAACAACCGTCGTGCCCAGGATTCCCTGCGCCAGCTGGACTACCTGCGCAGCATGGACGAGAAACTCGAACTGGCCCGTGGCGACCTGCGTCGCGGTGACATCTACGGTGCCGACCGCCAGGTCAAACAGATTCTCGAACTGGACCCGAAGAACGACGGCGCCCTGGAACTGCAAGACAGCATCCGCCTGGTGCAGAGCCGCAACGTAGTGCAGTACCCGCAGCTGCGTACGCGCCTGGACCGGCCGGTGACCCTGGAATTTCGCGATGCCAACCTGAAAACCATTTTCGAAGTGCTGTCCCAGGTCGCCGGCCTGAACTTCATCTTCGACAAGGACCTGCGCCCGGACATGAAAGCCACGATCTTCGTGCGTGACGTGCGTATCGAAGACGCCGTGGAACTGCTGCTGCAACAGAACCAGCTGCATCAGAAAGTGGTGAACGAAAACACCTTGCTGATCTACCCGGACTCGCCGCAGAAGATCAAGGATTACCAGGAGCTGGTGATGCGCACCTTCTACCTGACCAGCATCGATGCCAACACGGCGCTGAACATGATCAAGACCATGCTCAAGACCCGCGACGTGTTCGTCGATGAGCGCCTCAACACCTTGACCATGCGCGATACCGGTGATGCGGTACGCATGGCGGAAAAACTCCTGCAATCCCAGGACCAGTCCAACCCGGAAGTGGTGCTGGAAGTGGAAGTGATGGAAGTCGCCCGCCAACGCATTCTCGACCTTGGCCTGCAATGGCCCAATACCTTCGGTGTGGTCAACAGCGACGGGTCGGCGGTGACCATTCTCGATCAGCTCAAGGGCATCGACTCCAGCCGCATCACTATCTCGCCATCGCCGCAGGCCAAGATCAATGCCCAGGACAAGGACATCAACACCCTCGCCAGCCCGGTGATTCGGGTGAGTAACCGCGAACAGGCGCGCATCCACATCGGCCAGCGCGTGCCGATCATCAGTGCCACCTCGGTGCCTTCGACCCAGGGCCCGGTGATCACCGAAAGCGTGACCTACCTCGACGTCGGTCTCAAGCTCGAAGTGCAACCCATCGTGCACCTGAACAACGAAGTGGCGATCAAGATCGCGCTGGAAGTCAGTAACGCCACGCCGCTGACGCCGACCGCTCAGGGCACCATTCCGGTCCAGGTCGATACCCGCAACGCCCAGACCACCCTGCGTCTGCATGACGGCGAAACCCAGATCCTCGCAGGGCTCGTGCGCAACGACCACGGCGCCACCGGCAACAAGATTCCCGGCCTTGGCGACATTCCCGGCCTGGGTCGCCTGTTCGGCAGCAACAAGGACGACGTCAGCAAATCCGAACTGGTGCTGTCGATCACCCCGCGGATCGTGCGCAACCTGCCGTACCAGAGCCCGTCTGACATGGAGTTCCCGACCGGTACCGAAACCAGCATGCACATCCAGGCACCGGACCGTTCGATGAGTACGACGGTTCAGACCGGCCCCATGAGCGCACCGATCGCCACCACCGTTACCGTTGGGAAGCCTTGATCATGAACGCCTCGCAACGCGGTTTCAGCCTGGTCGAAGTCGTGGTGACGCTCGCTCTGGTCGGCCTGCTGGCCGGCATGGCCGCACCGCTGACCGAGACGGTGGTGCGCCGGGGCAAAGAGCAGGAACTGCGGACTGCGCTGTACGAGATCCGCGATGGCATCGACGCCTACAAACGCGCCTTCGACGCCGGCTACATCGAGAAGACGCTCGACAGCAACGGCTACCCGCCGAACCTGAAAGTGCTGGTCGATGGTGTGCGTGACGTGCGTAGCGCCAAGGGTGCCAAGTTCTACTTCCTGCGGCGCATCCCCCGTGACCCGCTGGCAACCGTCAAGCGTGACGACGGGGGCGGCTGGGGCCTGCGTTCCTATGACAGTTCGGCTGAAGACCCGCGGGAGGGCCAGGACGTCTTTGACGTTTACTCCAAGGTCCGGGGCAAGGGTCTCAATGGTATTGCCTACCGAGAGTGGTGAGCCTATGCGTCGGCAAAAGGGTTTTACCCTGATTGAACTGATGGTGGTTTTGGCAATCATCGCGACCCTGATGACGATCGCCTTGCCACGCTACTTCACCAGCCTGGAGGCCTCGAAAGAGACCACCCTGCACCAGAGTCTGTCGTCCATGCGCGAGGCGCTGGATCACTACTACGGGGACACCGGGCGTTATCCCGATTCCATCGAACAGCTGGTCGAACTGCGGTACCTGCGTAACCAGCCGCTGGACCCGATTTCCGAGCGCAAGGACACCTGGGTCATGGTCGCGCCACCGGATGGCGTGGCGGGCGGGGTGGCCGATATCAAGAGTGGAGCCAGTGGGAGGGCGCGTGATGGCAGCCTGTATTCCGAGTGGTAAGCCATCGGGCCAGGAGGGTTTCACCTATCTGGGTGTGCTGTTTCTGATTGTCGTGATAGGCATGGGCCTGGCCAGTGCCGGCGAGTTGTGGGCCACCGCTTCGCGCCGGGATCGCGAAAACCAGTTGCTCTGGGTCGGTACGCAGTATGCCCAGGCACTGCGCAGCTATTACCGCAGTTCGCCTGGTGTCGCCCTGTACCCGAAAGAACTCGCGGACCTGTTGCAGGACGAGCGTTTCCCGTCGGCCAGGCACCATATCCGGCAGTTGTACCCGGAGCCGATGACCGGTGGCGAATGGGAGCTGATACGCGGTATCGACGGACGGATCAGCGGTGTGTACTGCCCGTCCACCGAGAAGCCGCTCAAGCAGGTGAACTTTCCCAGCGAGTGGTCGGACTTCAACGGCATGGCCAGCTACAAGGACTGGCAGTTCGTGGCCGAGAAAGCCTCCCTCGAAGATACCGGCGGGCCGCCGAAAGCACTGTCCACCGAGCCTCAGGCGTTTCAGCCTTGAACCGCAGGAGCGGGTTTGACAGCCAACACATTTCCGTCAGATGTACTTGGTCTAATTGTGGGAGCGGGCTTGCTCGCGAAGGCGGCCTGCCAGCCGACACATTTCTTTCAGATGTGCCCAGCCCAACTGTAGGAGCGAGCCTGCTCGCGATGGCGGCCTGACAGCCGACCTGTCTTTTGTTGATTGAGTACATATCCGTTGCTGCGGTAACGGCCGCTTATGGTTCCGCTCTTACAGCGGGTCACTTTTGGCAAACGAACGCCCCAAAAGTAACCAAAAGGTCTCGCCCCTTACGTACGGCCCCTCGCTGAGGCTCGGGGTTCCTTCGCTCCGGCATTCATCCGGGGGCATTGCCCTCCGGTCGGCTTCGCTTCGACCTACATGCAATGAGTTCGACTGCGTCGAACGGCGCTGCGCGCCCATCCCCGGATAAACACCTCCACTCAGCCTCCCGAGGGGGCGGGTGGATCAAGATCAAGAGCTGCAGGCGAGCTAACGCTCAGCCTGATGAGTGGTGAGGAGCGTGGGTGTACGCCGAACTGCCTTTGCTTTTCTGTGGGAGCTGGCTTGCCCGCGAAGGCGGCCTGACAGCCGACCAAGCTCTTTCACATGTACCCGGCCCAACTGTGGGAGCGAGACTGCTCGCGATGGCGGCCTGATAGCCGACCAGAGTTTTACGGATGTCCCCGGTCCCTGTGGGAGCGAGCTTGCTCGCGATGACGGTCCGACAGCCGACGAATAGTCCTCTGGCTCACACCACCAATGTGGCGAGGGAGCTTGCTCCCTCGCCACAGGAATTTGTGTTTGTCAGGATGTGGTGATCCATTGTGGTGAGAGGGCAAGCTCCCCTCACCACAGCGTGTGGACCAGATTGGCTACGCCACCACGCGATAACACGGCACATACGCCGCCCCACCCGGCAGTTTCATGCGGTGCTGGGCGACGAAGGCTTTGAGCAGCAGGTCCAGCGGCTGCATGATCGCCGCGTCGCCACGGATCTGGTACGGCCCGTGCTCTTCGATCAGGCGGATGCCCTTGTCCTTGACGTTGCCGGCGACGATGCCGGAGAACGCGCGGCGCAGGTTGGCCGCCAGTTCGTGGGACGGCAGGTCGAGGCTCAGTTTCAGGTTGGCCATGTTTTCGTGGGTCGGGTCGAACGGGCGCTGGAAGCCTTCGTCGATTTTCAACAGCCAGTTGAAGTGAAACGCATCGTTGCGCTCGCGACGGAACTGCTTGACCGCCTTGAGGCCCTGGGTCATCTGGCGGGCCACTTCGGCCGGGTCATCGATGATGATCTGGTAGAGCCGCTTGGCGGCGTCGCCCAGGGTCGCACCGACGAAGGCGTCCAGTTGTTCCAGGTACGGCGCGGCATGTTTCGGCCCGGTGAGGATCACCGGGAGGGGCAGGCCTTCATTGCCCGGGTGCATCAGGATGCCGAGCAGGTACAGGAACTCCTCGGCCGTCCCGGCGCCGCCCGGGAAGATGATGATGCCGTGGCCGACGCGGACGAAGGCTTCCAGGCGTTTTTCGATGTCCGGCAGGATCACCAGTTCGTTGACGATCGGGTTCGGCGCTTCGGCGGCGATGATTCCGGGTTCGGTCAGGCCCAGGTAGCGGCCGCCGTGGATGCGTTGCTTGGCGTGGGCGATGGTCGCGCCTTTCATCGGGCCTTTCATCACGCCGGGGCCGCAACCGGTGCAGATGTCCAGGCTGCGCAGGCCCAGTTCATGGCCGACTTTCTTGGTGTATTTGTATTCTTCGGTGTTGATCGAGTGCCCGCCCCAGCACACCACGATCTTCGGCTCGACGCCGGGACGCAGGGTGCGGGCGTTGCGCAGCAGGTGGAAGACGTAGTCGCTGATGCCCTGGGAGCTGCTCAGGTCGATGCGTTGGCTGTCGAGTTCGTTTTCGGTGTAGACGATGTCACGCAGGGCGCTGAACAGCATTTCGCGGGTGCTGGCGATCATTTCGCCGTCAACGAAGGCGTCGGCCGGAGCGTTCAGCAGTTCCAAGCGTACGCCGCGGTCCTGCTGGTGAATGCGGATCTCAAAATCTTTATAGGCTTCAAGAATGGTCTTGGCGTTGTCGACATGGGCGCCAGTGTTGAGGATGGCCAGGGCGCACTGGCGGAAGAGGGTGTAGGTGCTGCCGGAACCGGCTTCGCTCAATTGCTGGACTTCCCGTTGCGAGAGCGTTTCCAGGCTGCCTTTGGGGCTGACGGAGGCGTTGATAACTTGGCGTTGGGTCATTCAATGATCCTTAAAACGATGTCATTCACACAGCAACCACGAATGACATCCGAATAATGTGTATTCATGAAAGAAGATGGCACGAACTGCGTGGTCTCGCCACGTCCCTCGCTTGACGATGAAAAGATGAAAAGATGAAAAGGACCCCCAGCATAGCTAAATCCCTCGCAGAGGTGATAATGGCCCGCTGTCTTTTTGTCCCGGACCCCTTTTTACCATTGAAGCTCAGGAAACCCGACGCAATGTTCGAAATCCAGCCGATGAACGCCGACACCTACCGGCAACAGACGCGGCGCAGCACGGTCATCATTGCCCTGATCTTTCTGGCGCTGGCGATGATTCTGTCCACGGCGGCGGTGGCTCTGTTCGGCGAGGCTGGGGGCGATAATCTGCGCTTCAATGTCGGTGGCGTGTTTGTTGCGGTGCTGGCGATGGCGGCGCTGATGCGCAAAGTGTTCTGGCGCCAGGAATGGATGGCGCCGGCGGTCTATAGTTGGCAACTCAAGCGCAGCCTGATGAGCATCACCAATGTCATGCATCATGTAACGGCGGCCGTGGAACAGGGTGATCCGGTTGCCATGAAGCTGTTGCGTTTCTACCATTTGGGGTTGAACCAGATGCATCAGCTCGATGGCAACTCCAGCGACCACGGCCAGTTGATCCGCGAAATGGATCAGCACAAGGAACGGATGCAAGCGCTGGGCATCGATACCGGGCAGACGCGCCTGGATCCGGCGTGGCTGGAGGCGGTAAAGCAGGCGGCGCGCTAACATCATTGCGAGCCTGTAGCAGGCATAGTGAGCAAAAGCGGCGATCAGGAAGACTCGCCCTGTCACAGACAATCAGGGAGCACCATGCGACATCCGTCGATCAACGATCATATTGAAATGCTCCGGCCAGCCGTGCCCCGACTCAAAGTCCGTTCGGCGGTGATCCTGCTGGCGGCGGTGTGCCTGTCGATGATGGCTATCGTGATCTGGGAGGTCTGGAGTTCACGCCAGTACCTGCTGCATGACAAGGAAGTGGCGATGTCCAACCTTGCGCAGACCCTGGCCTCGCAAGCGCAGGCAACGATCAAGCAGGCCGACACGCTGCTGTTCACCCTGGTCGATCGTCTGGAGCACGAAGGTGTGGATCAATCCCGGCTGCCACAACTGCTCAACGTCCAGCGCCGTGAGTTGAGCCAGCTCCACGGCCTGTTCGTTTACGACGAAAAAGGGCAGTGGATCGCCAACTCCAATGGCGCCGGCCAGACCGGCGTCAACAATTCCGACCGCGAATACTTCATCTTCCATCGCGATAATCCCAGCCGTGGGCCGCACATCGGGCCGTCGATCAAGAGCCGTTCGAGCGGTGAATGGATCATGACGGTTTCGCGCCGGGTCAATCATCCCGATGGCAGCTTTGCCGGGGTGGCGCTGGCGACGATTTACCTCAGTCATTTCCTGCAGCTCTACGACAGCATCGACATGGGCAGTAACGGGGTGATCAACCTGATCGCCGACAATGCCAGCATTGTCATCCGCAGACCCTTCAAGGAGACGGATATCGGCACCAGCCTCGCCAAGAGCCCATTGTTCACCCAGTTGTTGCCCAAGGGCGACGGGGGCATGGCCACGATCAGGTCGATTGTCGACGGTGTCGAGCGGGTGACGGGGTACCGCCGGGTCGAGGGTTATCCGCTGATCGTTTTTACCGCGCTGAACAAGGATGAAGTGCTGGCCAGTTGGCGCCGGGAAACCCTGCTCAGCGTCTGCATCGTCACGCTGTTGCTGAGTTTTCTCGGGGTGCTGGGGTTGCGGCTTATCAAGCTGATGAAGCAGCAGAATCTGGTGCAGGTCGAGTTGCTGGACACCCAGGACAAGCTCCTGGAGGTCAATCGCAACCTCGAGGGCCTGGCCCTCAAGGACGCGCTGACGGGGCTGGCCAACCGGCGTCAGCTCGACGCTTTCATCGATGCCGAAATGGGGCGCGCCCGACGCAGCCAGGCCGAGTTGGCGCTGCTGATGATCGATGTCGATCATTTCAAACCGTTCAACGACCGCTACGGCCACCTGGCCGGTGATGAGTGTTTGCGCAAGGTCAGCGCGATCATCACGGACAACATCAAGCGCCCCGGTGACCTGGCCGCCCGCTATGGTGGCGAAGAGTTCGCCGTGGTGCTGCCTGGCTCCGATTACGTGGGGGCATTTCTGGTGGCGGAGAAAATCCGCCGCGCGGTGCTACAGGCCGACATCGCCCACAGCGACAGCCCGGAAGGCACCGTGACCGTCAGCGTCGGCGTGTGTGCCAGCAATGCCGATTCCCAGGTCCGCCCCGAAGACCTGATCGGTGCGGCAGACAAGGCGCTGTACGTGGCCAAGGCCAGTGGGCGGAACATGAGCGTGATTGCCAATTGAGCGTCGGGCGTCAGGCAACCCGATCCGTTCCTTGAACCAGTCGGATGGCCAGGGCGCGACCGGCAGGCAGGTTGAAGATTCAGGCTGCCCATCGCTTGATCAACCGAAGATAGATCAGCACGTTGATCAGCAACACCACGGCGCCCAATCCCAACTGAATGCCGGGTGTCAGCCCGGCCGGGTAAATCACCGGCCAAATGTAATGCTCGATGAATCCACCGCCATAGCCGGTTTGCCCGGCCCCATGACGCATGCGGTTTTCCCAGTCGGTCAGCGGGCAGGGCAGGTGGAAGAATTCCACCGCCATACCCCACAGCGCAGCGGGCGGATGCCACCAGATCAGGTGGCGCCATTTGAGCACCAGCAACCCGCCGAACAACACAAACACAATGAACAACAGGTGAAACAGCATCAGTCCATCGGCGGCGATTCGGTACAGCATGTCGGTGCCCCTGAAGGCTGAACGAATCGCTCCATGGTACTCGGGCCGGTGGCGGGCGCTCTATCGATTGTCGCGATCCAACGCCCTTAGCACGCCCTTCAAACGCTCAGTCATCGATTCACTACTGCGTTGCATCGGTGCGCGCAGTTCGTCGCCGATCAAGCCTTGCAGGGCCAGCGCGGTTTTCACCGGGGCCGGGTTGGGCTCCAGGAACAGGCTGTTGATCAGCGGCAGCAAACGGAAAAACGTGGCGCGGCCTTCAGCCAATTGGTTGCCGCGGATCTGCCGGTGCAACTGCACGAACAGTTCGGGATGGACATGCGCCGATGCGGCAATCGCACCTTTGGCGCCCAGGCACAGGGCATTGAAGATCTGGTTGTCTTCGCCGCACAGCACGTCGACATGGCCGCTGTTGAGCAAGGCGAGGGTGTTCGAAAAATTACCGCCGCAATCCTTGATGGCGACGATCCGCTCGTGGGCGACGATGTTGAGCAGGGTCGCCTGTTCGAAGGTCACGCCGGTACGGTAAGGGATGTCGTAAAGGATCAGCGGAACGCTGGAGGCATCGGCGACCGTGCGGAAAAACGCTTCGAGGCCGGCCTGGGAGGGGCGGATGTAATACGGCGCCGGCACCAGCAGGCCAGCCACCGGGCGCTTGAGGATCTCGCTCTGGAACTGCAACAACTCGATCAGGTTGTTACCGGCCAGGCCCATGACCACCCGCTGCGCCGGCACCAGCTCCAGCACCGCATCGAGCACCGCCAGTTGCTCATGTTTGCCCATCGCCGCCGGTTCGCCGGTGGTGCCGCAAACGATGAGGCCGTCGACACCTTTTTCCAGCAGATGGTTGACCAGCCGGCGCAAACCGACGAAATCGATGGCGCCGTTGTGGAACGGTGTGACCAGTGGAACCCAGATACCTTGAAACGCTGACATGCACTTTCTCCTGATGGTTGACCGATTTCGTCACCGTCAGGAGCGTGGAAGGAGAGTAAGCAAGGGGAGGGTGGTCCGTCGCGCTCAATGTCCTGTCAGCTCATCTGACGGGACAGCGCGCCCCGGTCACATGAGCGACTGTTTCTTCGATTTGAGGGCGTGCGCAACGCAACCTTGCGCCTTGGCAATCAAGCCAAAGACGGAAGTATTGAGGTTGAAGGTTGCGGACATACTTGCTTACACCCTGAGTGAGGCGCCCAGTTTTAAAAGCCGGCGCGCCGTTTGTCAATCACGAAAATCAGCGAACTCGGCGCGCATCCGGCCATTGTGCTTGGCCTTGTAGAGCAACTGATCGACCTGTTCGACGAATTCCAGGGCCGTGGCATGCGGTGAAACGGCGGTGGTGCCGACACCGAGGCTGACGCTCAGCAGGTTCGACACCCCGGAGAATTCATGGGCAATCTGCTGCTGGCGAATCAGGTGCAGGCATTTGTGCGCCACCAGCCGCGCGGATTCGGCATCGGTTTCCGGCAGCAGCCAGACAAACTCTTCACCGCCGATCCGCGCAATGAAATCCCGTGGCCGGTTCGCCGCCAGGGACAAGGTTTGCGCGACGCGGCGCAGGCATTCGTCGCCCTTGATGTGGCCGTAATGGTCGTTGTACTGCTTGAAGTAGTCGATATCCAGCACCAGCACCGACAATGGCAAACCGGTGCGGTGGGCGTGGTTCCACTCGCGTTCCAGCACGGTGTCGAACATGCGCCGGTTGGCGATACCGGTCAGGCCGTCCTGAAAGGAATACTCTTCGAGCTGTTTTTGCAGGCGGATCAGGTGTTCTTCGGTTTTCTTGCGCTCGCTGATGTCGAACATGAAACCCACCAGCGCCTCGACTTCGCCGTCCTTGCGCACCACGTGCACCACATCGCGGATCCACACGTACTCGCCGCTTTCGGTGAGTGCGCGATAGTCGGCTTCGTGATCGATACCGGCGCGCGATTGCGAGACGCAGAAGTCCATCACGTAGTCACGATCATCCGGGTGCATGCGCTCGACCCAGTCATTGACCGAGGCCCAGCTATTCTGCGTCCAGCCCAGCAGTTCTTCGATCTGCGGCCCGATGTAGCTGAAGGTCTTGGTTTTCCAGTCGATGCGCCAGGGAATCGCCCGGGTCGACTCAAGCAGGGTTTTATAAACATCGCTGTCGGTTTCGACTGAACTCATGAAGGGCCTGCCTCGATGAAAATGCAGCGCCATCATGTTGCTACCACTTTGGCGAATCAAGCGGGTAGCCGATGAATGGCATGCAGTCGTATCAGTGAGCAAGATTGTTCAAGCCATTGAACGCCACAGCTGGCAAAGTCTGGGGTCTTTCCCTGTCTGTAGAGCGTCATGTCCAACTCACTCATGCCCCGCAGTGCCTTTCTGCGCGGCGCCGCAGCGATCATGCCGCTGTCCCTGGCCACCGCGCCCTGGGGACTGCTGGCCGGTTCCATGGCCATCGAGGCCAACCTCACGCCCCTGCAAGGCCAGGGTCTGTCGAGCATTGTGTTTGCCGGTGCCGCGCAACTGGTGGCCATTGGCATGCTCAAGGGTGGTGCCGGGATTTTTTCGATCTTGCTGACTACGCTGCTGCTGACCTCCCAGCATTTGCTCTACGGGATGAGCATGCGCTCGGTGATTTCGCCATTGCCGGGGCGCTGGCGTGCAGGGCTGGGGTTCTTGCTCACCGATGAGCTGTTCGCCCTGACCAGCCAGCACGACAAACAGCAGTTCAACCGCTGGTACGCCCTGGGCGTGGGCCTGACGTTCTACATCGCCTGGAACCTGTTCACCCTGGCGGGGATTGTGCTCGGCAGCAGCATTCCGGGCCTGGAACACCTGGGCCTGGACTTCTCCATCGCGGCCACTTTCATTGCCCTGATCACCCCGGTGGTACGCAACGTGCCGACCGTGGTGTGCGTGGCGGTGTCGCTGTTCTGCTCGGTGTTGTTCAGTTACTGGCAATGGGGCTCGGCGCTGGTGCTGTCAGGGCTGGCGGGCATGACCGCCGGGTTTGTCTGCAATAAATTCTACGGTGGACGCACATGATGGTCTGGGCAGTGATTGTCGGAATGGGTGTGTTGGTGTTCCTCAACCGCTATGTTTTTCTGGAACCGCGACTGCCGGTGCGCCTGAGCAGCAATGCCCGGCAGTTCCTCGGGTTTGCCGTGCCGGGCATGTTGACCGCGATCTGTGGGCCGATTGTGTTCATGCCGGAAAAACAGCTGAACCTGCACTGGGATAATCCCTATCTGATCAGCTCACTGGTGGCGGTCGGGCTGGTGCTTTACACGCGCAATACGTTGCTCAGCATGCTGTTGAGCATGGGCTTCTTCTTTTTGTTGCGCTGGTGGCTTTGAGCGGGGCAGGGGAACTGATCTAAACTTGAAATTGATGACCGATCCCTTCAGGAAGCGAGGTGAACATGGCCAATGAACCCAAACAACCGGACCCGGAAGAAGACGAGGACGAACCCACGGAAGAAGAGCTTGAACAGCAGAAGCGTTCGGTACCGGACTGGAAGCATCCTGACGACGGTAAGGAACTGTCAGAGCCTGACCGCAAGTTCTGACCGGCACGCCAATACATCTGTAGGAGCGAGCTTGCTCGCGATGGATTCAAGGGCGCTGCGTTTAGCCAGTAAACACGCGTTATCGTTAACGACCATCGCGAGCAAGCTCGCTCCTACAGTGAACAGCATTGCGCCTTCTGAGTGGGGCTTTGTCGTCATTGACAGGTTCATGGAATTTCTTTAATCAGCGCGGCGCCCTGGTTCCTGACATTGCCAACGGCCTTGTCGACCTTGTACCACTCAAATACCTCACTGACCTCGCCCTGGGATAACGCCATTTCCTCGGCTCGTTCCTTGGGCGTGGCCGGGTCCAGCCATTCCCGCGCCAGCTCGGGGGAGAACACCACCGGCCGCCGGTCATGCACATCGAGCAGGCCACCGGCGCTGTCGGCCGTCAGGATGACGAAACCGTCGTGCTCCCTGTGAGGGGCTCCGCCGATGGGGTACTGACCGATCGCCGCGCAGAAAACCGGCGCCCGGTTGCGTCGCCGAATCAACCACGGTTGTTTGTTGCCGTCACCGGCGTCGACCCATTCGAACCAGTTATCAATCGGGCAAATCGCGCGATGGGGCCAGATCGCCCGGAAGTACGGGCCGTGGGCGACTTTCTCGACCCGGGCATTGACCGGCTCCGTGCGATCCGTCGCCCAGTGCGGTCGCCAACCCCAGCGCACGGCATCGGCGTGCAGCCGATCATTCTCCAGGTGCAACAGGGCGAGTTGCGTGGTGGGCGCGGCGTTATAGTGCGCCAGGGGTTCGTTGCCGACGTGGTTGATCAGCGCGTCGGGGATGCTCAGCACCGCCACGAAGTCGTGAATCCCGCGGTATTGCGACAGTCGTCCGCACATGACCTGACACTCTGGTTGAGCATTTTTTTCAGTTTAGTTGGTGGCGACGAAACGGGCTTGGCAAGCACTGGAACCAAACTCTGTGTACCTTATCCAACCTCGGCCCGCCGTCTCGATGCGGGCTGACGACGGATGAACGGGCGAAGGATTCCTGCCAATTGAAGTATCGACTTGATGGTCTGAGACCCAAGGCAAAAGATGAAACAGTTGTTCAAGTGTTTAACGGTGTGCGCCTTGGCAGTGGGTCTGCTGGGGTGCATCGCAGCACCGATCGAAATGACTGCGCAGACCGAGCAGCGTTTGCACGAGCAACCCCCCATCCGCTTTCTGCTGACCTTCGATGACGGTCCCAGTGCATCGAGCTGGTGGAACCCGACCGTGACGGTGCTCGAGAGCCTGGCGCAAAACCCGCTGCAACCGGGCATCAAAGCCGTGTTCTTCGTGCAAACCCGCGCACCGCGGGCTGGCGGCAGCGAGCTGGGCCGGGACATCATGCGCCGCGAACACGCCGAAGGTCATATCCTGGGCTTCCACACCGCCACGCCCTGGCACACCAATCATCGCTCGCTGGAGCCCCAGGAGCTGGAGCAGTCCCTGACCGATGGCAGCGCCGACATCGCGGCGATCACCGGCGCACCCCCAACCTTGCTGCGCCCGCCATTCTGGAACTACGACAAACGCACCTTCGCCGCTTATCAGCGGCATGGCCTGCATGTGCTGTTGACGGACTTGAGCGCCAATGACGGCAAAATCTGGGGCTTCAACGCCAGCCCCCGGCGCCGGTCGCACATGCTGCGTTCGATGTCCGAAGTCCGCGAACGCATTGCCCGCGGCGAACTGCCGGTGGTCGATGGGGTGATTCCGGTGGTGGTGACCTTCCACGACCTCAACCGTTATACCGCCCGGCATACCCGCGAATACCTGCAGATTCTGCTCGACAGCGCCCGGGAGACCGGGGTGAAAACCGCGGACAAGCCGTTTTACGAGGATCAGGCCGCATTGCTGCGGGCTGCCATGGCGCGAACCGTGCGCGACGTTTCGCAGCCGGTCGAGTTGCCGGGGTTCTGGAATTGGATCTGGGGCGGGAACGCCCATTAGAAAACGTGCAGATAGGGCCGCTACGCAGCCCAGCGGGGCGGTGCGGGGTTCCGACAAGCTCCCTCGACACAGGTATTTACTGCCTTAAATTGCCGGTGGCAGCAGCTCATCTATCATCCGCAAACAATGGTTCAAACCCGGCGACACATCGCCCACCCGTCGGCTGAGAATGATCGGCGAGGTGGCGTTGTCTTCCAGCAATGGTGTGAAACCGATGTCGTCGCGGTGCAGCAACTGCACCGAGGCGGGCACCAGCGTGACCCCGATGCCTGCCCCCACCAGGCCGATCGCCGTTTGCAGCTCGTTGGTCCATTGCGCGACGTGGATGCGCACGCCATAGGACTCAAACAGGGCAATCACATGGTCGGCGTAACTCGGCCGTGGGTTGCCGGGGTACAGCACAAAGGGTTCCTTTGCCAGCTCCCGCAGGCTGATGGGACCGGCGAGCAGCGGATGCCCGGCGGGCAGGGCGGCGACCAGGCGGTCTTCGGTGAGCACGGTCTGGACGATGGCCGGATCGTCGATGCGGATCCGGCCGAAACCGATGTCGATGCGCCCGGCCTTGAGCGCCTGCACCTGTTGCAACGTGGTCATTTCCGACAGCCCCAGTTCCAGCTCCAGCGGCTCGCCGCTGCGCAAGCGGCGGATCAGTTCCGGCAGCACGCCATACAGTGTCGACGGCGCAAAGCCGATACCCAGCCAGGTCTTTTCTCCCAACCCGATACGCCGGGTGTTGTCGCAGACCTTGTTCAGTTGTTCGAGCAGGGCTGTGGAGTGCTCATGGAAAAACCGCCCGGCGTCGGTCAGCTTCAGCGGCCGGCCGCGCTCGAGCAGCATCACCCCCAGTTCGTCCTCCAGTTGCTGGATCTGCCGGCTCAAGGGTGGCTGGGCGATGTGCAGCAGCTCGGCGGCGCGGGTGAAGTTGAGGGTTTGCGCCAAGACCTGGAAGTAACGCAGGTGCCGCAGTTCCATGGAGCCTCCAGTCAATCAGTTGCATACCTTTAAGGTATCAAGTCAGACCAATTCTATATTGGCATCGCGAAAAAAGCCGTACGAGAATCGATTCCAGAACTCCAAGAACCTGACGGGTATCGAAATGCTTGCAACAGCCATTGAATCGATCGAGACGATCATCGTCGATCTGCCGACCATCCGCCCGCACAAGCTGGCGATGCACACCATGCAGAACCAGACCCTGGTGATCATTCGCGTGCGTTGCGCCGACGGCATCGAAGGCATCGGCGAATCCACCACCATCGGTGGCCTGGCCTACGGCAATGAAAGCCCGGACAGCATCAAGACCAACATCGACACGCACTTCGCACCGCTGTTGATCGGCCAGGACAGCAACAACGTCAACGCTGCCATGTTGCGCCTGGAGCGCAGCATCCGCGGCAACACCTTCGCCAAATCCGGTATTGAAACCGCACTGCTCGATGCCCTGGGTAAACGCCTCGGCCTGCCGGTCAGCGAATTGCTCGGCGGCCGTGTTCGCGACGCGCTGCCCGTGGCCTGGACCCTGGCCAGCGGCGACACCGAGAAAGACATCGCCGAAGCGGAAAAAATGCTCGACCTGCGTCGCCACCGCATTTTCAAACTGAAGATCGGTGCCGGCGAGGTCAATCGCGACCTGGCCCACGTCATCGCCATCAAGAAGGCCCTGGGTGACCGCGCCAGTGTGCGGGTCGACGTCAACCAGGCGTGGGACGAAGCCGTCGCGATTCGCGCCTGCCGGATCCTCGGTACCAACGGCATCGACCTGATCGAACAGCCGATCTCGCGCAACAACCGCGCCGGCATGGCCCGCCTCAACGCCATGAGCCCGGCGCCGATCATGGCCGACGAATCCATCGAATGCGTGGAAGATGCGTTCAACCTGGCCCGCGAAGGCGCGGCCTCGGTGTTCGCCCTGAAAATCGCCAAGAACGGTGGCCCACGCGCTGTATTGCGTACCGCCTCCATCGCCGAAGCAGCCGGCATCGCCCTGTACGGCGGCACCATGCTTGAAGGTGGCTTGGGCACCATGGCCTCGGCCCATGCCTTCGTCACGCTGAACAAACTGGCGTGGGACACCGAGCTGTTCGGCCCGTTACTGCTGACCGAAGACATTCTCAGCGAACCGCTGGTGTACCGCGATTTTGAACTGCACGTGCCGAATACACCGGGTCTGGGCCTGAGCCTGGATGAAGAGCGCCTGGCGTTCTTCCGCCGCGACAAGACCATTCATCAAGCCTGAGGAGAGCATTATGCTGTTCCACGTAAAAATGACCGTGAACCTGCCGGTCGACATGAATCCGCAAGCGGCAGCCAAACTCAAGGCTGACGAAAAAGCCCTGGCCCAGCGCCTGCAGGAGCAGGGCAAGTGGCGCCACCTGTGGCGCATCGCCGGGCACTACGCCAACTACAGCGTGTTCGATGTCGACAGCGTTCAGGAACTGCATGACCTGCTGATGCAATTGCCACTGTTTCCGTACATGGCCATCGAGATCGACGCGATGTGCCGGCATCCTTCTTCCATCCGTGACGATGACCGCTGAGCCCAGCCTGTTCAGCGCGCTACGCTAATAATTACAAGATGAGGAACCCAGAATGAACGTCAAGATCTCCCACACTGCCGAAGTCCAGAAATTTCTCGAAGAAGCCAGCGGCCTGCTCAACGACGCCGGCAATCCACGGACCAAGGCGCTGGTGTACCGCATCCTGCGTGATTCGGTGAACATCATCGAAGACCTGGCCGTGACCCCGGAAGAATTCTGGAAAGCCGTCAACTACCTCAACGTGCTGGGTGCGCGCCAGGAAGCCGGGCTGCTGGTGGCCGGTGTCGGTCTGGAGCATTACCTCGACCTGTTGATGGACGCCGAAGACGAACAGGCCGGCAAGTCCGGCGGCACGCCGCGCACCATCGAAGGCCCGCTGTACGTGGCGGGTGCGCCGCTGTCGGTGGGCGACGCGCGCCTCGACGATGGCGTCGATCCGGGCGTGACCCTGTTCATGCAAGGCCGCGTGTTCAACACCGCTGGCGAACCCCTGGCTGGTGCCGTGGTAGACGTCTGGCACGCCAATACCGGTGGCACCTACTCGTACTTCGATACCACGCAGTCGGAATTCAACCTGCGTCGCCGCATCGTGACCGATGCCGAAGGCCGCTACCGTTTCCGTAGCATCGTGCCGTCGGGCTACGGCTGCCCGCCGGACGGTCCGACCCAGCAACTGCTCGATCAACTGGGCCGTCATGGCCAGCGTCCGGCGCACGTGCACTTCTTCATTTCCGCGCCGGATCATCGCCACCTGACCACCCAGATCAACCTCGACGGCGATCAGTACCTGCACGACGATTTTGCCTACGCCACCCGTGACGAATTGATCGCCAGGATCACCTTCAGTGACGATCAGCAGCGCGCGGCGGCCCATGGTGTGAGCGGTCGCTTTGCCGAAATCGAGTTCGACTTCACCTTGCAGTCGACCGCCCAGCCTGAAGAGCAACAGCGCCACGAGCGGGTCCGCGCACTCGAGGACTGATAGCACGACCCTGTGGGATCACCACACTGTAGGAGCGAGCTTGCTCGCGATGGACTTGAAAACGCCGCGTTTAGCCAGAAAGCACGCGTTATCATTAACGACCATCGCGAGCAAGCTCGCTCCTACAGGGGGTTCGGTTCTAGAATGGGCTGACGCATCCTATAACAACAATGAGAGTGACCCGATGATGCAAGCTCAACTGTTGAGTCAGCGCAGCAGAGTATTCGACCATGCCGACCCTTATGCGGTGTCGGGCTACGTCAATCAGCACGTCGGCAATCACTGCATTCTCATGCCCCGCGCCGGCAGTCCGCTGGCCAGCCTTGATCATCGCAAGTTCGCCAGCCTCGACTTGTGCCGCATCAGCTACGGTGCCAGCGTGCGCGTGACGTCCGGTGCGCTGGACAGCATTTATCACCTGCAAGTGCTGCTGCGCGGCAATTGCCTGTGGCGTGGCCACGGCCAGGAACATTACTTCGCTCCCGGCGAATTGCTGCTGATCAATCCCGATGATCCGGTGGACCTGACGTACTCCGCCGATTGCGAAAAATTCATCCTCAAAGTCCCGACCCGCTTGTTCGAATCGGTCTGCGATGAGCAGCGCTGGCGCTATCCGCGGCAGGGCGTGCGGTTTCTGGAAAACCGTTATCAGCTCAATGAACTGGAAGGTTTCGTCAACCTGTTGGCGATGATCTGCCAGGAGGCTGAATCCACCGAGCAGATCCCCAGGGTGCAGGAGCATTACACGCAGATCATCGTCAGCAAGATGCTCAGCCTGATGAAAACCAATGTCTGCCGCCTCGAACCGGGCTCGCAGACGGCCACGTTCGAGGCGATTGCCGATTACATCGCCAATAACCTCAAGCAGGACATCGACAGCGAAGCACTGGCGCGCCAGGCGCACATGAGCCTGCGCTCGTTGTACGGACTGTTCGAGCGCAATGCCGGCCTTACGCCGAAAAACTACCAGCGCCAGAAACGCCTGGAACGCATCAACGCCTGCCTCAGCGACCCGACCTGCAACGTGCGCAACGTCACCGAAGTGGCGATGGATTACGGCTTCCTGCACCTGGGCCGGTTCTCCGACAGCTATCGCAAGCAGTTCGGCGAATTGCCGTCCGATACCCTCAAACGCCGGCACTGAGACCTTCAAGTTTGATGTTGTCTGGTCTGGCGCCATCGCGAGCAAGCTCGCTCCCACAGGGATTTCTTCGCTCCTGTGGGAGCGAGCTTGCTCCGGGCGGCGTTCCGACGATGGGGCCGGCACATTCACCATTGATGGCGCCTGACACACCGCCAGTGACTGCACAAAACGGATAAAGGTCTGCACCCCGCGGATACTCCAGCCTGACCCCCCGTCCTAGCATGGCCCTGCCTGAACAATAACAATGGAGGCGGCGGCCATGTCCCTGCGACCCGAATATTTGCATTCCCTGCTTGAAGACGATCCCGAGCAGGGCCTCTATCGCTGCAAACGCGAGATGTTCACCGACCCCCGGTTGTTCGACCTGGAGATGCAGCACATCTTCGAGGGCAACTGGCTGTACCTGGCACACGAAAGCCAGATCCCCAACATCAACGATTTCTACACCACCACCATGGGGCGCCAGTCGATCTTCATTGCGCGCAACAAGGACGGTGTACTCAACGCCTTCATCAATGCCTGCAGCCATCGCGGCGCGACCCTGTGCCGACACAAGTCCGGCAACAAGAGCTCCTACACCTGTCCGTTCCACGGCTGGACCTTCAGCAACTCCGGCAAGCTGCTCAAGGTCAAGGATCCGGCCAACGCCGGCTACCCGGCGAGCTTCAACTGCGAAGGCTCCCACGACCTGACCAAGGTTGCGCGTTTCGAGTCCTATCGCGGCTTCCTGTTTGGCAGCCTGAAAGCCGATGTGCTGCCACTGGTCGAGCACCTGGGCGAGTCGGCAAAGATCATCGACATGATCGTCGACCAGTCTGCCGATGGCCTGGAAGTGCTGCGCGGGTCCTCCAGCTACATCTACGAAGGCAACTGGAAACTCACCGCCGAAAACGGTGCCGACGGTTACCACGTCAGCTCCGTGCACTGGAACTACGCCGCCACCCAGAACCAGCGCAAACAGCGCGAAGCCGGTGACAGCAATCCGACCATGAGCGCCGGCAGCTGGGCCAAGCAGGGCGGTGGTTTCTATTCCTTCGACAAGGGCCACATGCTGCTCTGGACCCGCTGGGCCAACCCCGAGGACCGTCCGCTGTACGAGCGTCGCGATGAGCTGGCGCAAGACTTCGGCAGGGCCCGCGCCGACTGGATGATCGAGAATTCGCGCAACCTGTGCCTGTACCCCAACGTGTACCTGATGGACCAGTTCAGCTCGCAGATCCGTATCGCCCGGCCGATCTCGGTCAACCGCACGGAAATCACCATCTACTGCATCGCCCCCAAGGGCGAGAGCGATCACGCCCGTTCCAGCCGGATTCGTCAGTACGAAGACTTCTTCAACGTCAGCGGTATGGCTACGCCCGACGATCTTGAAGAGTTCCGCTCCTGCCAGACCAGCTACCAGGGCAGCGTCACCACCTGGAACGACATGTCCCGTGGCGCCGAGCACTGGATCGAAGGCGCTGACGAGGCCGCCAAAGAGATTGACCTGCACCCGCTGCTCAGTGGCGTACGCACCGAAGACGAAGGCCTGTTCGTGCTGCAACACAAGTATTGGCAGCAGACCATGCTCAAGGCTCTGGCTGATGAACAGTCGAAACTGATCGCCGTGGAGGACGTGCAATGACCATCACCTACGACAGCGTGCGCGATTTCCTCTACCGCGAAGCGCGCTACCTCGACGACCGGCAGTGGGACGAATGGCTGGAAATGTACGCCCCCGACGCGACGTACTGGATGCCGTCCTGGGACGACAACGACGAATTGACCGAGGACCCGCAGCGGGAAATCTCGCTGATCTGGTACGGCAACCGCACGGGCCTTGAAGACCGCATCTTTCGCATCAAGACCGAGCGCTCCAGCGCCAGCGTGCCGGACACCCGCACCTCCCACAACATCAGCAACATCGAGCTGCTCGAACAGGCCGACGGACTGTGCAAGGTGCGCTTCAACTGGCACACCCTGAGTTTTCGCTACAAGACCGTCGACAGCTATTTCGGCAGCAGTTTCTACACCCTCGACGTACGCGGTGAAAACCCGTTGATCAAGGCCAAGAAAGTGATCCTGAAGAACGACTACGTTCGTCAGGTCATCGATGTTTACCACCTGTGAGGCGGCCGTCATGACCCATTCCATTGCATTCAACTTTGAAGACGGCGTCACCCGATTCATCGACGCCAATGCCGGCGAAACGGTGGCCGATGCCGCGTACCGCCAAGGCATCAATATTCCGCTGGACTGCCGCGACGGCGCTTGCGGCACCTGCAAGTGTTTTGCCGAAGCCGGCACCTACGACTTGGGTGAGGAGTACATCGAAGACGCCCTCAGCCCTGAAGAGGCCGAGCAGGGTTTTGTCCTGACCTGCCAGATGCGCGCCCAAAGCGATTGCGTGGTGCGCGTACCGACCTCCTCGCAGGTTTGCCGCACCCGTCAGGCCTGCTACGACGCGACCATCAGCGCCGTGCGCCAGTTGTCCGACAGCACCATCGCGCTGTCGATCAAGGGCGAGGCCTTGAGCAAACTGGCGTTCCTGCCGGGGCAATATGTGAACCTGGGGATCCCCGGCAGCGAGCAGACCCGTGCCTATTCGTTCAGCTCGTTGCAGCGCGACGGCGAGGTCAGTTTCCTGATCCGCAACGTGCCCGGTGGCTTGATGAGCAGTTTCCTGACCGGCATGGCCAAGGCCGGTGACAGCATGAGCCTGGCAGGTCCCTTGGGCAGCTTTTACCTGCGCGACATCCGTCGGCCGCTGTTGCTGTTGGCCGGTGGCACCGGGCTGGCCCCGTTCACCGCGATGCTGGAGAAGATCGCCGAGCAGGGCAGCGATCATCCGCTGCATCTGATCTACGGCGTGACCCACGATTTCGACCTGGTGGAAGTCGACCGCCTCGAAGCCTTCGCCGCGCGCATCCCCAACTTCACCTTCAGCGCTTGCGTCGCCAGCCCCGAGAGTCAGCACCCGCTCAAGGGCTACGTGACCCAGCACATCGAGCCAAAGCATTTGAACGATGGCGACGTCGACGTTTACCTGTGCGGCCCGCCGCCGATGGTCGAGGCCGTCAGCCAGTTCATCCGCGAACAAGGCATCGCGCCTGCGAATTTCTACTACGAAAAATTTGCTGCCAGCGCGGCGTAAATCGCGAAGTGATAGCGAGGGTGTACTCGAATACCGCCCTCGGCAAAAAATTCCCTGTAGGAGCGAGCTTGCTCGCGAAGTTCTTCTGAGCGCCGCGTCTATTCAGAAAACACGCGTTATCGTTAACGACCATCGCGAGCAAGCTCGCTCCTACAGGTTTATGGGCATCCGTCGTCATGAGGTACACATGAACAGATTTCACGAAAAAGTCGCACTGATCACCGGCGCTGCCCAAGGCATCGGCCGGCGGGTGGCCGAGCGTATGGCCGCCGAAGGAGCGAAGCTGATCCTGGTGGACCGCTCCGACCTGGTGTTCGAAGTCCAGCAACATCTGGCCTCGACCACCCAGGTGCTGGCCCTGACCGCCGATCTTGAACAATACGACGAATGCTGTCGGGTGATGCAAACCGCCGTCGAGCGCTTCGATCGCCTCGACGTGCTGGTCAATAACGTCGGCGGGACGATCTGGGCCAAGCCGTTCGAGCACTATGAAGCCTCGCAGATCGAGGCCGAGGTTCGCCGTTCGCTGTTCCCGACCTTGTGGTGTTGCCATGCGGCGCTGCCGTTCATGCTGGCGCAGGGCAGCGGGGCGATCGTCAACGTATCCTCCATCGCCACCCGTAGCCTCAACCGCGTGCCCTACGGTGCGGCAAAGGGTGGGGTCAATGCATTGACCGCTTGTCTGGCATTCGAAACCGCCGGTCGTGGCGTGCGGGTCAACGCCACTGCACCTGGCGGCACCGAAGCACCTCCGCGACGCATACCCCGCAACGGTGCCGACCAGAGCGAGCAGGAAAAGCTCTGGTACCAGCAGATCGTCGACCAGACCCTCGACAGCAGTTTGATGAAACGCTACGGCACCCTGGATGAGCAGGCGGGGGCTATTCTGTTTCTGGCCAGCGACGAAGCGTCCTATATCACCGGCATGGTCATGCCCGTGGGCGGCGGCGATCAGGGCTGAGGCGAGCGACAGACAACCCCATCGGCAAACAACGGAGTCATGGTGATGAGTGACAAACCCACGATCGTGCTGGTCCATGGTTTTTGGGGCGGCGCTGCCCACTGGAACAAGGTCATCGTCAAATTGCTCAGCCGGGGCGACACGAACATTCGTGCCGTCGAGTTACCGCTGACGTCCTTGGCCGATGATGCCGAGCGTACGCGCAAGATGGTCGCCCAGGTGCCGGGGCCGGTGCTGCTGGTGGGGCATTCCTATGGCGGTGCGGTGATCACTGAAGCGGGTGATTTGCCGAATGTGGTGGGCCTGGTGTATATCGCCGCATTTGCGCCGGACGCTGGTGAAAGCCCCGGTGGCATTACCCAACGGCATCTGCCATCGGCGGCGGCCAACCTGGCGCCCGATAGCGACGGTTACCTGTGGGTCAAGCCAGAGCTCTATCACGAAAGCTTCTGTCAGGACCTGCCGGCGACCGAAGGGTTGGTCATGGGCCTCACCCAGAAAGCGCCGCTGGCGAGTACCTTCGGTGACACTATCGGCACGGTGGCCTGGAAGAAAAAACCATCGTGGTATCAGATTTCGACCGGGGACCGGATGATCGCTCCACAAAACCAGCAATGGATGGCTGAGCGGCTGAACGCCCGGGAGATTCTGACCTTGACTGCCAGCCATGCGTCCCTGGCGTCGATGCCCGCCGAAGTGGCGGCCTTGATCGACAGGGCAGCGACGGCGTTGGCCAAGGGTTAGGGTCCAAGTGCAACCGGATTCGGGAATCTTCATGGCGATGTCTGGTCGGTATTTTGGAGAAGGGTGGGTGTAAGGTAAGCAAGTCAACCTGATATCACTGCCCAGGAGGAGGTGACTATGAGCGTTCCGATGCTGAACAAAATGCACATGAATGGCTATGACGTACTCAGAGTGAGCAACGGCCCCTGGCGGGTATGTACCCAGGGTGACCGACTGGCTTCATTTGACAGTCGGGAAGAAGCACTGGCGTTTGCCGCGTCGCTGCCCGGCTACAGGGCTCGTGCTGGCAGGCCTGCGCGTAGCCATCAAGCAAAGTGAAGTCCAGCCCGAGGCCCCGGCTCTCCGGTAATCTCCTGTAGGAGCGAGCTTGCTCGCGATGAACCTGAGTGCATCGCGGGGTGTCAGGCTTACATCGTCTTCGTTGACGACCCTCGCGAGCAAGCTCGCTCCTACAAAGTCCTTAAGGGCGCTAGTAGCCGCCGCCTCCGCTGGGGCGGGAGGGTTCTCGGGCCTTTTGTTGCATGTGGCTCCATTCCGCGCACGTCATAAAGCTTTTGTGGTCGACCATGCCCCGGCCGTCAAAGCTGACATTGTAAGTTTGTTGATGGCCGGACTGAGTCAGTTTGTAGTCAAAGCACGTACCGGGTTCGACGGTACGATCAGTGACCGCCAAGGGCTGGCCGCCGATTTGCCGGACTTGCTCCTGGCTCATGCCGGTGTCGACTTTCGCAACCAGCGGCTGCTCCTGGTAGATCGAGTTGGTGCTGCAGCCTGCCAACGCGGTCAGTGCGACGACCAGCGTGAATAGAGGCCTGTTCATGGCAGCGCTCCCGCTATTGAGCCTTGTTGCGGCTAATGACCTTGGCTTTCACTTCCTCGGCATAGCCGGACAGTTTTGCTTCATCACCCTGAAACAAAGCACACAGTTTCTGAACGGCTTGTGCGTCGATGTCGTTCCCGAGCAGGCGCAATTGCTGCTCGATGCGCAACAGCTCCACAGCCGACCAGCGCAAATCTGACGCAAGCCCTTGCAGATCACGCCGAAGTTCCTGTTCCGATTCGTTAAGCCACATGACGACCTCCTGAACTCTTCACTCCGGAATTTTAGACCTGTTTACCGGGCCGGATGTTGTGTTCGTCTGAATCAGCGGGGTTTCCTTTGGTCGGGAATTGAAAGTGAACGAGAAAATACGCTGTCCTGCCCAAGAAAGATGGATGGCTTATCCGAACGCAAGGAACTAAACGAGGGAAGCGATATCAATGACTGTCGCTGAATCGTTGGGGGTGGATGTAAGGACGACGGCAAGCTACATTTTCTTTTTTCGAATTTGAGGAAGCAGCATGCGGATGTTGATGGGGGGAGTCGCTCTGGCATTGCTGGCCGGGTGTTCGTTGCCGGCGTCGCTGGTACCGGGCGAGCCGAATGTCAGCAAGCACAGCACGAAGGCGCCAAAAGAGTATGCAGCGTGCGTTTTGCCGGCCTGGCAAAAGGAAGTAGCGAATACCACCCAGGTTTCGATATCCAACGGATACCGCATCACCGCGCCCAGCGTGATCACGGCTGACGAAGTGCTGGATATCGTGAAGTACAAGGACGGCAGCCGGATATCGCTGTATCAGGGGCCACCTTGGGCCAAGTCCGGCGACCTGCGCAAAATCGTGCGTGATTGCTTGTAAGCGCGAGAGAGTGAAAATCGGTCGCCGACCGTTTTTCGCCGAATCGAGAAAAAACCGGATGTCTGGTGTGCATCCGGTTTTTTTTGCGCGCCATTTGCCTGCGTGAAATTTACGGTGTATTTTTTCATGAAATTATAAATAGAAAATTTCATGAGGCTTGCATGTTTCAGCAGTCCGACCAACACGTTGCCAGCTATTACGCCCACACCTGCGCCGATCGTCTGGTCGATCGAGCCGCACTGGAAGGTGAGCAAGACACCGAAGTGCTGATCATCGGGGCCGGTTTCAGTGGATTGCACACGGCTTTGCGCCTGGCGCTGGCCGGCAAGCGCGTGACCTTGCTCGAAGCCAGCCGGGTGGCCTGGGCCGCTTCGGGGCGCAATGGCGGGCAGGCGATTCTCGGTTGGTCGTGCGACATGCCACCGTTGGAAGCGGCGCTGGGTTACGAACGGGCGCGGCGACTGTGGGACGGCATGCGCTGGGCCGCACGCGAGTTGCGTGATTTGCCCGGCCGCCATGGGTTCGATTGCGACTACCGCGCCGGCCATCTCTGGACTTCGGTGATGCCGCGTCGGGTCGGACTGCTGACGGAGTGGCAACACGAGGCCAGCCACAAGTGGGGCCACGACAAACTGCAATTTATCGAGCGCAGCGATTTGCCGCAGTGGGTGGCCAGCGAGCGTTATCAGGCCGGCCTGTTCGATCCCGAAGGCGGGCATTTGAACCCGCTGAAACTGGCCCTGGGCCTGGCCGATGCGATCGAGCGGGCCGGTGGCCGCATCCACGAGCAAAGCAAGGCGCTGAGTTATGGCGAGGAGGGCGACGGGTTTGTGGTGACCACCGAGCGCGGTCGTGTTCGCGCCGATGTGCTGGTGCTGGCGTGCAACGCTTACCTCGATCGACTCGACCCGCATCTGGCGAGTTGCGTGTTGCCGGTCGGGACCTATCAGGTCGCGACCGCGCCGCTCACCGAGGAGCAAGCCACCGCGCTGCTGCCGAGCAACGTGTGCGTGACCGACAACCAGTTCGTGCTCGATTATTTCCGCCGCACCCCGGACAACCGCCTGCTGTTCGGCGGTGGTTGCACTTACCTGGGCGGGATGCCGAAGGACATCGCCGCGGCGACCCGGCCGTTCCTGGAGCGCGTGTTCCCGCAACTCACCGGCGTCGATCTGGAGTTTGCCTGGGGCGGACACATTGATCTGACCCTCAAACGCACGCCGGATATCGGACGGCGCGGCGATCTTTACTGGATGCAGGGGTATTCCGGGCATGGCGTGTTGCCGACACTGGCCGCGGCGCGGGCGGTGTCCGACGCGATCCTCGGTCAGCCCGACGAGTTGTCCCTGTACCAGGGCCTGAACAACGGCAGTTTTCCCGGCGGCAAATACCTGGCCGCGCCGCTGGAAGCCATCGGCAAGGCCTGGTATCGACTGCGCGACAGCATTTGAAGCGACACTTTCTGGAAGCCTCAAGATGGACATGCAAGAAGAAATCTCGGCGCTGGCGATCCTGATCCAGGACCTGCGCAAACACAAAAAGTACACCCTGAAGGAACTGGCGGACAAAATCGGTCGCTCCGTGGGTTTTCTGTCCCAGGTCGAGCGCGGCCTGTCGCGCCCGACGGTAGCGGACTTGACCGCCATCAGCGAAACCCTCGGCGTGCCGACCACCTATTTCTACAGCCTGCCCAAACCCATGGCCTTGTCCTGGGTCACCCGCCCGGACGAGCGCCGCACGCTGTACTACGCCGACGGCATCACCGACATCCTCGTTTCGCCAAAAATGCGCGCGTCCTTTTCGATGCTCGAAAGCCAGCTCGAACCCGGCGCCAGTAGCGGTGACCGACACATGAAGGACAGCTCGGAGCAGGGCGGTTACGTCCTGGAAGGGCAGTTGACCCTATGGCTCGACGACAACGAACCGGTGACCCTGCATCCCGGCGACAGCTTTCAACTGGCCAGCCATGCGCACTGCCGCTACGGCAACCGGTCCGACCAACTGACCCGCGTGCTTTGGGTTTACACCTGATAACGACAAGGAACAAATCGATGGATGCTGTGTGCTCTGATCTGCTGGCCGAGGTTCGCAACTTCCGCCACTGCAACCCCGAAGTGCGTTACGTCGACCTGATCTCCCTGGATATTCCAGGGCATTTCTACGGCAAGCGCTACCCGATCGAGATGCTGGAAAAAGTCGCTGCCGGCAGTGCACTGAAGCTGCCGCAAAACTGCGTGCTGCTCGGCACCCAGGGCGGGCTGTTCAAGATCGGTGATTACTGCTTCAACGATGGTGACCCGGACGCGCTGCGCCGTTTGGTGCCCGGCACGCTGAAGCTGGTGAGCTGGGAAAAACAGCCCTTGGGCCAGATGCTGATCACCTCCGACGGCACCGAAAAACCCATCGAATTCGAACCTCGCGAAGTGTTGGCCCAGGTGTTGAACCGACTTCACCGTAAAGGCATTTTCCCGGTGGTGGCCTTCGAGCTGGAGTTCTACCTGTTCGACAGCCGCTTGAAGGACGGCTTGCCGCAGTTCCCCCGTGATGAGCTGACCGGCGATGCCGACGATCAGCCGAACATGCACATCGAACGCTTGTCGCGCTTCGCCCCGGTGCTCGATGAAATGGTCGAGACCGCGCGAGCCCAAGGCGTCGATGCCACGGTGATCACCGCCGAACTCGGCCCGGGCCAGTTCGAGATCAACTTCGGCCATTGCGATGACGGCCTGCGCGCCGCCGACTGGGCCGCCCTGTTCTGCCGCAGCACCCGTGGCGTGGCGCTCAAGCACAACTACCGCGCCAGCTTCATGGCCAAACCTTACTTGCAACACCCCGGCAGCGGCATGCACGTGCATGTCAGCCTGTATGACCAGGCCGGCAACAACCTGCTGGCGGCGAACGGCCAGCGGGCGCTGCGCCATGCGGTGGCCGGATGCCTGGAGGTGTTGCCGCACTGCATGCCGATCTTTGCTCCGAACCACAACGCCATGCGCCGCTTGAGCGCCACCGTGAACGTCGCGTCCCGCGCCAGTTGGGGCTTCGAGGATCGCGATGCCTGCTTGCGTATTCCGGAGTCAGACATCAAGAACCTGCGCATCGAACATCGCCTGGCGGGCGCCGATGCCAACCCGTATCTGGCATTGGCGGCGATTCTGGTGGGCCTGGAGCAAGGCCTGGAAGGGGAGCGCGAGCCGATTGCACCGCTCAACGAAGACCGCAGCAGTGGCATCGATTTTCCGTTGGAAATGCTTGAAGCGGTGCAGGCCATGCAAAGTCATTCATCGCTGCGCGAAGGCTTGGGGGCGGAGTTCGTGGACGTTTATTGCGAAAACAAGCGGCAGGATCATCTGGCATTTCTGCATGACATCAGCGCGCGGGAGTATCGCTGGTTCCTCTAGTCGCCCTTAGAAAATATGTGGATATTGAAGGGGTTAGAACGTTTAGTAACTGGATGGTGAATAAAAATATCTTGTTACAGGCCGAAATATTCCGTAATATCCGCGCCGCGTTCACCACCACGGTTTATGCATTTTTAAATCCCAGGCGTCCATCAGCTGCCTGGGATTTTTTTTTGCCTGAAAATCAGTCGGCTGCTGACTCCATCATCGGCGCTCGCTTGCCGAGCTTCATCAGCCAGTAGTAACTCAACGCCGGCACCAGCAACCCGACGATCCACGCCAGATCCACTCCGTCCAGCGCCGTGGCCACCGGGCCGACGTACAGCGTGGTGTTCATGAACGGAATTTCCAGGGCAATCGCCAGCAGGAAACTGCCGCAGGCGATCCAGTTGACCCGCCCGTAGATCCCGTTCAGGTCAAAGATGTCGTCAATCCGGTACTGGCCTTTGCGCAGGCAGTAGTAGTCCACCAGATTGATCGCCGTCCACGGGATCAGAAAGTAGCTCATGAAGAAGATGAAGTTGAGGAAGAAGTTGATGAAGTCGTCCTGACTGATGGTGCACAGGGCCGTGGCCACCAGGCTGATCAGCAGCATGAACACGCCGCGTACTCGCGGGGTCACCTTGAGTCGGGCGAAAGGCTCGATCACGGTGATGGTCGACATGAACGCGCCGTACAGGTTGAACACGTTGATCGACACCTGGCCGTAGACGATGAAGGCGAACAACAGCACCGCGCCAGTGTCGAACAGACCGGCGACATGCCCGCCGACGTTGCTGGAGAAGTCGCCGATGCCGACGCTCAGGATTGCCCCGAGAATCATCATCCACGCACCACCGCTGACCGTGCCGGCGTAGCTGTACCAGAACACCTGGGCGGTCGGGGTGCTGCTCGGCAGGTAGCGCGAGTAGTCGGCGACGTAAGGCGCGTAGGACAGTTGCCAGGTCACGGCGATGCTCACCGCCACCAGGAACTTCGACAGCGAGAAGCCTGTCGGCAGCCATTGTTCGGCCGGGATCGGCAACTGCAAGGCGAGCACCGTGGCGGCGACGAACACCACCAGCGACAGAATCGACAGCAGCTTCTGCAGGCGGTGAATCAACCGATAGCCATAGAGCGCGACGACGAAGCACAACGCGCCGATCAGGTAGATATTGCCGGACATCGGCAGCGGGCTGACGGACTCCAGCGCCTGGGCCGCGAGCAAAGTGTTGCTGACGAAGAAGCCCAGGTAGATCAGCATCACGAACAGCAGCGGCAACACCGCCCCCAACACGCCGAATTGCGCCCGGCTCTGGATCATTTGCGGAATGCCCAGCTTCGGTCCCTGTGCCGAGTGCGAGGCCATGAAAATCGCCCCCAGCAACGAGCCGATGATGATCGCCAGCGCACTCCAGAACAGGTTGAGCCCCATCACCACCGGCAACACGCCGGAGGCGATGGTGGTGATGTTCATGTTGGCGCCGAACCAGATATAGAACAGCGAACCCGGCTTGCCGTGGCGTTCGGTCTCGGGGATGAAATCGATGCTTCTTTTTTCAACTTGCATGGCGATCACTCCTGAGTCCGGACGAGACGGGATTGCAGACGGGCGATGGTGCTTTCCAGCTCATGGGGCTGGTGGGCAAACAGGTCCGGACGCTCGGGGATCAGGCTGATGTAATCGAGTTGTTGCAGGGCACGCAGGCACTGTTCACTCGTGAGGATTTCCAGCGAGTAGACCCAGTTGGCCATGATCAGCAGGGCCGAGTAATGCCCGGCCTCGGTGGTCGTGGTGCAGGCATCGCTGACCAGACGCACGCGATAACCGAGGGCGAAGGCATCGAACACGCTGGTCAGCACGCAGACGTCGGTCAGCACGCCGCAGATGATCAGTGTGTTGACTTCCAGTGTCTTGAGTCGTGCATCGAGATCGGTGCGGTGAAAGGCACTGTAACGGCCCTTGTCGAAGATCCATTCACCCGGCAGCGGTGCCAGATCTTCGATGATTTCCACTTGCCGGGTGCCGGCGCGGTAACTGCCGGGGCCACCGTCGGCGGCCAGAGGTTCGCCTCGGGGCAGGTCACTGCCGTCGGCCTGATTGACGTGGCGGGTATAGATGACAGGCATCCGCTGACGGCGGACGGTATCGAGCAGGGCGGCGGTATGGGCGACCACCCTGTCGAAGTTTTCCAGGACGAAGCCGTCCTCCTGCTGCATGTCGATGATCAACAGCGCGTTGTTATTGTTCATTGGGCAAACCTGATCAAAGGCGAAACACGATGCACCGCACGCGCCATGCAATGGCGAGACGCGGGGTGCGTGATTGGCTGTTCGGGTGGGCTCAGTGAACTATTTGCCAGAAGCCGTTCTGCTTGGCCGAAACGCTGGCGCGCAGGCGCTTGAAATGCAGGTGCGAAGCGGTCCATTCACCGCGCAGGTAAGCCCGCGCGGCGCCGCAGGGAAGGGCGAGTGGTGGGAGACGACCAGTCATCATTGGAATCGACCCTTGTGGGAACGCCTGCTCCCACAGGACAAATGCATACCTGTAGGAGCGAGCTTGCTCGCGAAAAACTCTGGACAACGCGGTCATTCAGATGGCGCGCGTTATCGTTGGCGTCCATCGCGAGCGAGCTCGCTCCTACACCCTGGCTTCGCGTCCGGGGCGCAGGACGGCGCAATCAGCGGAACGCTGGCACCACATGCTTGATGAACAGCTCCAGGGATTTTTTCTTCTCCGCGTGGGGCAGGCTGTTATCGCACCAGAAGCTGAATTCGTCGACCCCCAGTTCCTGGTAGTACTTGATGCGCGGAATGATTTCTTCCGGGGTGCCGATCATGGCGGTCTTGTGCAGGCTTTCCAGCTCGAACTCAGGGCGACCGGCGAATTTCTCTTCCGGGCTCGGCGCGAGGAAGCCGTTGACCGGGGTGGTCTTGTTGCCGAACCAGGCATCGAAGGTGCGGTAGAACTTCGAGATCGCCTTGGCCCCGACTTCCCAGCCCTGTGGATCGTCAGCGGTGTGCACGTGGGTGTGACGCAGCACCATCAGTTGCGGGCGCGGCACGCCAGGATTGTTGTCCAGCGCGGCCTGGAATTTGTTCTTCAGGTCGAGGACTTCTTCGTCGCCTTTCATCAGCGGCGTGACCATGACGTTGCAGCCGTTGGCCACGGCGAAGTTGTGCGAGTCCGGGTCGCGGGCGGCGATCCACATCGGCGGGTTCGGCTGCTGGATCGGCTTGGGCACGCTGGTGGAGGTCGGGAACTTCCAGATGTCGCCGTCGTGGGCGTAGTCGCCGTTCCACAGTGCGCGCACCACCGGAACCATTTCCCGCAGCGCCTGGCCACCGGAGGATGCCGGCATGCCGCCGGCCATGCGGTCGAACTCGATCTGGTAGGCACCACGGGCCAGACCGACTTCCATGCGCCCGTTGCTGATCACGTCGAGCAACGCGCATTCACCGGCCACCCGCAGCGGATGCCAGAACGGCGCGATGATGGTGCCGGCACCGAGGTGAATGGTGGTGGTCTTGCCCGCCAGATAAGCCAGCAACGGCATCGGGCTTGGCGAGATGGTGTATTCCATGGAGTGGTGTTCGCCGATCCATACGGTACTGAAACCACCGGCCTCGGCCATCAGCGTCAGCTCGGTCAGGTCTTCGAACAACTGGCGGTGGCTGACGCTTTCGTCCCAACGTTCCATGTGTACGAACAGGGAAAACTTCATGACGCTTACCTCGGATCTTTTGTTGTTGGCCTGTCGACTGCGGGCCTGTTGATTATTGGTATACCATAATACGTATTGAAGGGCAAAAGATCGTCCGAACGCGGCCCGAGCCTTCGGCAGCTCCTACGGGCGAGATGCGTTTGCCCCTGTAGGAGCTGCCGAAGGCTGCGATCTTTTCAATGGTCAGGCCAGAACGGGCAGGGCGCCCATCTTGCCGTGGCAATACACAAGTGGCCCGCTGCTCTGTTGGGGCACGATCAGGTTCTTCACCGCGCCGACCATGATCGCGTGATCACCGCCTTCATATTCGCGCCACAACTCACATTCGATGACCGCCGTGGCGTTGGCCAGAATCGGGTTGCCCAGTTCGCTCAACGTCCACTCGATCCCCTGGGCCTTGTCCTTGCCTTTGCGCGCGAAAGCATAGGCTTCGTTTTGCTGGCCGCCGGACAGCACGTGGATCGCAAAACGTTTGTTCTTGATCAGTACCGGGTAGGAATCGGAGCTGTAGTTGGGGCAGAACAGCACCAGGGCCGGGTCCATCGACAGCGAGCTGAAGGCGCTGGCGGTCAGGCCGACGATTTGCCCGTCGTCATCCAGGGTGGTGATCACGGTCACTCCGGACGGGAACGAGCCCATGACTTGTTTGTAGATGGCGGCATCGATCATTGGACGGTCCTCGGGTGGTGTGACGCGTTTTTTATGTGTTTGTAGGTCTGATGGTATACCGTAATACATCGATTGCAAGATCTTTTTAGGTGAACCGATAAACGTACGGCTTTCGTCTGAAAGTCAATGTTTACGGGGCTTTCAGCTAGCCAGTGCTGGCAGGGTTCGGGCAGGATAGCGGCTCAGATGCTTGTTCAAAGACCGGATCAGTCTTGTTTAAAGTTTGGAATACCATAATATGGTCGTCATCTGAGGGGCGGCCAGAGAGTCCCCCCGGTTTGGCTTCATACAAAGATAAGAACAGACAAACTCGAGTTCATGCACATGTCCCAGATGTCCCGGCAAGATCCGTTGATCGAGAACCACACGGTCGACTACGTTCCACTCGCAGAGCGCCACGGGAAGGCCCGCGATCTTTTCACCTTGTGGTTCAGCACCAACATCGCGCCACTGCCCATCGTCACCGGCGCCATGGTGGTCCAGGTGTTCCACCTCAACCTGTTCTGGGGCCTGCTGGCGATTGCGCTCGGGCACATGGTCGGTGGTGTGGTGATTGCCCTTGCGTCGGCCCAGGGGCCGTGCATGGGCATTCCGCAGATGGTGCAGAGTCGTGGTCAGTTCGGCCGCTACGGCGCGCTGCTGATCGTGTTCTTCGCAGCGCTGATCTACATTGGTTTCTTCATTTCCAACATCGTGCTGGCGGGTAAATCGATTGTCGGCATTGCGCCGTCGGTCCCGGTGCCGGCCAGCATTCTCATCGGTGCCCTCAGCGCCACCGCCATCGGCGTGATTGGCTACCGCTTCATCCATACCCTGAACCGCATCGGCACCTGGGTGATGGGTAGCGCGTTGCTCGCTGGCTTTCTCTATATCTTCGCCCATGATCTGCCGGCGGACTTCTTCACCCGCGGCGGATTCAACCTGTCCGGCTGGCTGGCCACGGTGTCGCTGGGCATCATCTGGCAGATCAGCTTCTCACCCTACGTGTCGGACTACTCGCGCTACCTGCCGGCGGATATCGGTATCACCCGGCCGTTCTTCGCCACTTACCTGGGGGCGACCCTGGGCACGATCCTGTCGTTCACTTTCGGCGCCGTGGCGGTACTGGCAACCCCGGAAGGCACCGAGGCGATGGCGGCGGTCAAGCAGTCCACCGGTTGGCTGGGGCCGATCCTGATGGTGCTGTTCCTGCTCAACATCATCAGCCACAACGCCTTGAATCTGTATGGCGCGGTGCTGTCGATCATCACCTCGATCCAGACCTTCGCCAGCCAGTGGACGCCCAGCATCAAGGTGCGCGTGGTGTTGTCGGGCATCGTGCTGGCGGGTTGCTGCGTGGTGGCGCTGGGCGCTTCGGCCAACTTCATTTCGCAGTTCATCGGTTTGATCCTGGCGCTGTTGCTGGTGCTGGTGCCGTGGGCGTCGATCAACCTGATCGACTTCTACCTGATCAAGCGTCGCCGCTATGACATCGCCTCGATCTTCAGCGCTGACGGCGGCATCTACGGGCGCTTCAATCTGCACGCGATCATTGCCTACTTCATCGGCATCATCGTGCAGCTGCCATTCGCCAATACGTCGCTGTATGTCGGACCGTACGCCAATCTGGTGGACGGCGCGGACCTGTCATGGCTGGTGGGGCTGGTGGTGACGTGTCCGTTGTATTACTGCCTCGCTACGCGAAGCCAGGTGCAGGAAAGCCGTTCGGTGAAGTTCGGTTACACCGACTGATCTATTGGAATGCCGCACTTTGTAGGAGCGAGCCCTGCTCGCGAAAGACTCAAGTGCGGCGCGTTTAACCGGTAAGCACGCGTTATCGTTGACGTCCATCGCGAGCAGGGCTGGCTCCTACATAAGTGTCAGCACATCGACCACTCAGGCATCCTTGAACGCATTCAGACCGCGTTGTACCGCCGGCCTGGCTTCGACGGTGTCGAACCAGCGCGAGAGCTGTGGAAGCAGCTTCCACTCCAGCCGGTCGCGGAACGCCTTCGCGATGGTGAACGCCGAAATGTCGGCCATGGAGAACCGCGCTCCGGCCATGAATTCGTCCGCCAAAAAACTTTCCGCGTAGGTCAGTTGCTCGATCACCCGCAGATCGATGATCGCCGCCGCCTTGTCCTGCCCCGCCTGGTGCAGAAAAAACGCGGCATGGCTGGGGGCGATGACATCGGTCACGAAAAAGAAATAGCGGTCAATCACCCGGATACGCTCAGGTCCGGGCTGCGCCGGCGCCAGTCGTCCCGGCGCCTTGGCATCGGCGTACTGGATGATGGCGTTGGACTGATTGATGACCAGCGCCGGCGTGGTCCCGTGGTCGATCAGGGTCGGGACTTTTCCGGCCGGGTTCAGCGCCAGGAAGGCCGGGCCACGGTGTTCCTGCGCATACAGGTCGAGCCTGCGTGCCGTGTAGGCGATGCCGGATTCTTCCAGGGCAATCGCGGCCCGCAGACTGTTGCCGGTGTTCGCGCCGTACAGTTCGATTTGATCGTTCATGGGTCATTGCTCTTGTCGGGACACAGGCAGCCACCGAACACTGCCAATCATGTCAGTATGATGAAAATCCGCCGCACTGATATGCAAAAACAGTGTTCGTCCATACCCCTGTGCGACAAGGCTTATCCCTGTACGAAAACTACTTTCATCGCGTTTGATAATAGCCTCTCGAAATGTTTTAGGCGTTTCACAAGCTCTTCAGTCAACCCTCACCTCGAACTTCCGATGCGCATGTCACTCATCGGGTCCTGACTGGCGGTGAAACCTTCAAATAACGATAAGCGGTTCACCCAGGAGGATCTTTATGCCTTCGTGGTGGACTTGAAAACCCAACGGTTTGTCGCTCACGGCTTTTCGTCCCGGTTGATCGGCACCGACTTCAAGTCACTGCGTTCAGTCGACGGCAAGCCTATTGGCGAGGACATCCACAAGCAAATGAGCGCCCATGAAAAAGGGGAAATTGCTTACCTGTGGCGCAACCCCATCACTGGGCAGAACGAATACAAGAGGACTTTTCTGCAGCGGGTGAGCGGTTACGTCGTGGCGGTAGGCTGCCATGCGATCAAGTAATCCGACAGGGACCAACAGCAACCACCGCAAGGAGTGTGAGATCGGTGTTTTCTGCTGGCGCAACAAGCGTTCGCGACCGGTCTACGCGATGGGCGTCCGCATCGGCGGCTAGCCGAATTGGACGGCACCGAACATTTGAATGAGTTCTACGTGCGGGAAGTACTATCAAGTGATCCGCCAAACCCAATGATTGCCTTGGTTTCCAGGTATTCCTCCAAGCCGTAGACACCATACTCACGACCATTACCAGAACGTTTGTAACCACCGAATGGAGCCATTGGATTCCAGGCGGGGTAATTCAGATGCACTTGCCCCGCGCGGATACGAGAGGCAACTGCACGTGCAAGATCAAGGTTCTGAGACTGAACATGGGCGCCCAGGCCGTATACCGTATCGTTCGCGATAAGGATCGCTTCATCGATCGTCTCATACGGAATGATGCACAGCACCGGCCCGAAAATTTCTTCTTGGGCGATCCGCATTGCGGTATCTACGTCGGAGAATACTGTCGGTCGAGTGTAGAAGCCCTTCTCATAACCCGGCACACGTCCTGGTCCGCCGCAAACGAGTTTTGCGCCCTCACTCAGACCAGCTTCGATCATGGCTTGCACACGATTGAACTGGGCCTCGTTGGCAATGGGACCGAGCACCGTAGCTTCCGATTGCGGATCACCCACGATGATCGCATTGGCGGTTTCGGCTGCCAGCGATTCAACCTCCGCCAGCCGGTCCTTAGGTACGATCATTCGTGTCGGGGCGCTGCACGATTGTCCGACGTTGCGCAACGCTGACATCACGCCCAGTGGGACGGCTTTGGCGAAGTCGGCGTCGGGAAGCAGAATGTTCGGGGATTTTCCTCCAAGTTCTTGTGTAACCCGCTTCACCGTATGGGCGGCCGCCTGTGCGACCAGCGCGCCCGCGCGGTTTGAGCCGGTAATCGAAATCATATCGATATCAGGGTGCGCAGCCATCGCTGCGCCGACCTCGGATCCACTTCCGTTCACGAGGTTGAAGACGCCTGGTGGAAGGCCTGCGTCATGGACCAGTTGTGCAAAAAGAAGGGCGCTCAGAGGCGACAGTTCGCTTGGTTTGAGGACCACAGTGCATCCGGCAGCAATAGCCGGGGCGACTTTCGCGGTGATTTGATAAAGCGGCCAGTTCCACGGAGTGATGAGACCGCAGACGCCTATGGGTTCGCGTTCAATCGCGGTTCCACCTTCAACCGTCTGGAAACGATAAGTGGACAGCAGATCGCGGGCGACCCGAACGTGTTCGGCCGCGAGAGGCACTTGCATTGCCCGGGCGGAACCGATGGCAGCGCCCATTTCGAGAGAGAGGGCCTGCGCGAGCACTTCTTTTCGCTCAAGGATGAGCTCATGGATCTTTCCAAGGACAAGCGCGCGTGACTCTGCGCAGGTAGCAGACCAACCAGCAAACGCTGCGCGCGCCGCCGCTACTGCCCGATCAACATCCGCGGCGGAGCCTTGCGCGACCTGCGCAACGACCTCTTCAGTTGCCGGATTGACCACCGGCAAACTTGCCGGGATTGCCGGGGAAGACCAACAGCCATTGATATAAAATTTCTGAGCCGTTTGCGGATCAATGCTGTAGCTATTCGAAGATTGTATTGTCATCCAACTGGCTCCCTAGAGCGGTAACAGGCACTGCAAGCAGCAGAGGGCGGTCTGGCTCGCGACCTTGCAAGGTCGCTGAAACAAAGATCAAGCCGAACGTGGAAATCACCAGAACATCGCCGTGGCGACCAGGACATCGCTATGCCGGGTCTTCTCAATAAGCTAGCAAAGCGTGCCAGATAAAATGTGCTGTTCTTCAGGTTTGCAAGGGAGAATCTGCCGTATCTGTCAGGCTGACTTTGTATGAGAACAAGTTGAACCGATTTCGTTAGTAAACCTTCTGATAGACCGCTCAGTGAGACCATTCCTGGTCAGTGCGTTCGTAGGCACATCGGTGGCGGTGATGGGTCATATAGATAGGCAGGTGGGGGCGTGGTGATGCATCGTGCGATGCGCCGCCTTTGTAGAGCTGTCGCGATGCGTACAGATGTTGTTTTGACCGGTATGTCACGGCTATCGCTAATAGAAGCAAGGTTGTCCCAGCGCGCATTGACGCTTGATTGGCCCCGCCTCACCTCGCAGCACAATCAGCGGGCGCGCCTCAGAGAATGCCCTCGTTCTCCTTCCGCCAGCCATAAATACTGCCGCACATTGCATTGTGCGTGGCTTGCCAGCGCACCATAAAAGCCCGCAAAGGCGTAGAAACCGGGGGTGGAGCGCCCGAGTCTGGAGCGTCCCGCAAAGTCTGCTGAGCAAGCCCTGCAAAACGGTGGTTTGTACCAAGCAGCCTATACTTTTAACAGTTTATGCATGGTCTCTTGGTGTTGTAATAAATCCGTGATGCAGCGTTGCACCGATGCTTCCAGAGCGGAGTAACTGCTTGCCCCGTCATGACCTCAACAATCATTAAGGACCGCACTCATGAGCTTTCTTCGACCCAAGTTTATTACCTTTGACTGCTATGGCACGTTGACCAACTTTCAAATGGGAAACATGACGCGCGAACTGTTCGCCGATCGTGTCCCTTTTGAGCAAATGGATCAGTTCGTCAAGGACTTCTCCGCCTATCGTCTGGATCAGGTGATGGGTGACTGGCGGCCGTATGATGAGATCATCAAGACCGCCCTGGCGCGCGTCTGCAAGCGTTGGGGTGTCGAGTACCGGGGTGAAGGCCAACTCTACTACGACGCCGTACCGACTTGGGGGCCACATGCCGACGTACCGGCCGGCCTGGCAAAAATCGCCGACAAGATTCCCTTGGTGATTTTCTCCAACGCGATGGACGAGCAGATCATGTCCAACGTCGACAAGCTCGGCGCTCCCTTCCATAAAGTCTTCACCGCCCAACAAGCCCAGGCCTACAAGCCGCGCCTGGCCGCCTTCGAGTTCATGCTCGATAACCTCGGCTGCGGGCCTGAGGACGTTCTGCATGTGTCCTCGAGCTTCCGTTACGACCTGATGCCGGCCAACGACATGAAGATCAAGAACAAAGCCTTCGTTGCTCGTGGTCATGAACAGCCGGCGAATGCCGTTTATGGCTACCACCAGATCCCGGATATCGGCGCATTGCCCGGGTTGGTCGGTCTCTAAGTCTCAAGGCACTCTTCAAGGCAAAAGGGGTTAGACATGGGCAGTGAGTCCTATT
The DNA here is from genome assembly GCF_056398125.1 of Pseudomonas sp. 05L36. Taxonomy (NCBI): domain Bacteria; kingdom Pseudomonadati; phylum Pseudomonadota; class Gammaproteobacteria; order Pseudomonadales; family Pseudomonadaceae; genus Pseudomonas; species Pseudomonas sp. 05L36. Next base: position 117,437 of record NZ_JBFTOU010000023.1, read on the forward strand.
GGCTCGATACCGCACCGCAATTCACCGGTGCTCAGCTCGGCGCATTGCCCGGGCAGGTCGATGTGGCCATCGTCGGTGGTGGTCTCACTGGCCTGGCCGCGGCCCGAGCCCTGGCCTTGAAGGGGGCCAGTGTGGTGGTGCTGGAAGGAGGGCGGGTGATTGGCGAGGCTTCGGGGCGCAATGGTGGCCACTGCAGCACCGGCGTTGCCCAAGACTACGCGGCACTCAGCGCCAGCCTCGGCGCTGATAAGGCGCGTGCTTATTACCAAGCCTATGAAAGCGCCGTACAGAGCGTCGTTTCATTGGTGGAGCAGGAGCAGATTGCCTGCGACCTCAAGCGCAATGGCAAGCTGAAGCTGGCCGCCAAACCGATGCATTACGAAGGTTTGGCGCGCACCTGCGAATTGATTCGGCGGGAGGTCGACGCCGAGGTCGAGTTGCTCTCTCCAGAAGAAGCCCGTGCTGAAGCCAACTCGGCCCAGTTCCATGGAGGCATGCTGCAGCGCAATGGCGTGCAGATGCACGTTGGGCGCTTCGGTGTCGGGTTGGCCGAGGCGGCAGCACGTCACGGCGCATCGATCTTTCAGGGCGTGTCAGTGACGGATTGGAAGGCCAGTGCCGGCGGCTATCAGGTCAATACCACCAAGGGCTCGCTACACGCCACGCAGATTCTGCTGGCCACAGGCACGTGCCAGCAGGGCGGATTGGGCTGGTATCGGCGGCGGATCGTGCCGGTGGGCAGTTTCGTGATCGCCACCGAGGTGCTACCGCAGGCCCTGATCGACAGCTTGCTACCGGCACGGCGTTCCTATGTCACCAGCCGCATGATCGGTAACTACTTCCGCCTGACACCGGACAACCGCTTGCTGTTTGGCGGTCGTGCCCGGTTTGCCATGTCCGACAGCATTTCCGACGCCAAGAGCGGCAAGGTATTGCAGGCGGCGATGGTCCAGATGTTTCCGCAACTGGCTAGCGTGAAGATCGATTACTGCTGGGGTGGCCTGGTGGATATGACCTCCGATCGGTTACCCCGCGCCGGGCAGCATGGAGGGGTTTATTACTCCATGGGTTACAGCGGTCATGGGGTGCAAATGTCGGTGCACATGGGGCAGGCCATGGCTGAGGTAATGGCCGGCAAGGTCGAGGCCAATCCGTGGCGCGAACTCGATTGGCCAGCCATTCCCGGGCATTTCGGAAAACCCTGGTTCCTGCCTCTGGTGGGGGCGTATTACCGCCTGCAGGACTACCTGCACTGAGTTCATGGTGTTGCTTTACGTTTCAACCACGCTGCGCTTAATCAGCAGCACTTGAGCCTGATCATTGACGAAAGGTAGGACTGACATGACTGACAAAAAAAATAATATCGACTCCCAGCTGATCACCGGTGAAGAAAGTCTGCGCGTTTTCGAAGGGCTCAATCGCGGCATGTCACGCCGCAATGCATTGCAGATGCTGGGGTTGGCCGGGGTGGCTGTCGCGGGCGCCAGTAGTCTGTTCGGCGCCGCTGGCAAGCTGTTTGCCGATGATGAGGCTGCAAGCCCTGGCAAAGGCAAGCCCGGCGGTCGTATCCGCGTCTCAGGCTCGTCCAGTTCCACCGCCGACACCCTGGATCCGGCCAAAGGTTCAGGCTCCACCGACTACGTGCGCCATTACATGTTCTACAACGGTCTGACGCGTTTCGACAGCCATATGGTGCCGCAACTGGAGTTGGCCGAGCGTATCGAAACCACTGACGCCACGCTCTGGGTGATCAGCCTGCGCAAGGAAGTGACCTTCCACAACGGCAAGGCGCTGACCGCCGCCGACGTGGTGTTTTCGCTGTTGCGGCACAAGGATCCACTCACCGGTTCCAAGGTCCTGCCGCTGGCGTCGCAGTTCGCCGAGGTCAAGGCCGTCGGTACCCACGAAGTGCAGATACAATTGAGCGGCCCGAATGCTGAATTGCCGTCGGTTCTTGCCGTCTCTCACATGTTGATCGTTCCCGAGGGTACGAGCGATTTCAGCCAGGGCATCGGTACCGGTCCGTTCAAGGCCAAGGAGTTCCAGCCCGGGGTGCGTTCGATTGCTGTGCGCAATACCAATTACTGGAAACCCGGCTTGCCCTATCTGGACGAGATCGAATTTATCTCCATTGCCGATGAGTCGTCACGGATCAACGCCCTGTTGTCGGGCGACGTGCACATCGTCAACGAGGTTAACCCGCGCTCAACGGTTCGCATCAAGGCCAGCCCCAAGCATCGGGTCGTGGACTCGCCGTCGGGTAACTACACTGACCTGATCATCCGTCAAGACCAGATGCCGGGCCAAAGCCCGGAGTTCACCCAGGCCATGAAATACTTGATGGACCGCGAGCAAATCAAGTCGGCGATATTCCGTGGCTACGCCCGGGTTGGCAACGATCACCCGATCGCACCGGGTGCGCGCTTCTTTAACGCCGACCTGCCACAACGTGCCTACGATCCGGAAAAAGCCAAGTTCCTGCTCAAAAAAGCCGGCATGGAAAGCATCACGATGCCGCTGATGTGCTCGCCGGCCGCGACCGGTTCGGTGGACATCGCCGTGCTGTTGCAGCAGTCAGCCAAAGAGGCTGGACTCAAGCTCGACGTCAACCGTCTGCCGAGCGATGGCTACTGGTCCAATCACTGGGCGAAGCACCCGCTGAGCTTCGGCAACATCAACCCGCGCCCCAATGCCGACATGCTTTTCTCGCAGTTCTTCCAGTCGACAGCACCCTGGAATGAATCCGGCTGGAAAAACGAACAGTTCGACCAGCTGTTGGTACAGGCCCGAGGTGAAACCGACGAGGCCAAGCGCGGCAAGATGTACGCAGATATGCAAACCCTGGTGCATGAGCACAGCGGTATCGGCGTGCCAGTGTTCATCAGCAACATCGATGCCGCCGATCAGCGAGTCAAGGGCTACGGCACCAACCCCCTGGGCGGTTTCATGGGGTACATGTTTGCCGAGCAGGTCTGGCTGGACGCTTGATGAATGTCGGGTTTTTGCTGCAGCTACATTGCATGAGGATAGGGTGATGAATAGCAACACACTGTGGTTGATCGGCCGGCGCTTGGGCACGGCGATCGTGACCTTGTTGATTGTGTCCATGGTGGTGTTCGCCATCACGGCGGTGCTGCCGGGAGACGCGGCACAACAGTCTCTGGGGCAATTCGCCACGCCCGAGCAGGTGGCAGCCTTGCGCCTGAAAATGGGGCTGGATCAGCCCGGTGTGTTGCGTTACCTGCACTGGTTGATGAGCCTGCTTGGCGGTGACATGGGGCAGTCGGTATCCAACGCCATGCCGGTCCGCGACTTGATGGCCGGGCGTCTGCCCAACACCCTGATGCTGGCGGCCGCCACGGCGCTGGTATCAGTGCCGGTGGCGTTGATTCTGGGCATCGGTTCGGCCATGGGCCGGGGCGGGCGCATCGACAGTGTCCTCAGCTTTTTTACCTTGACCATGGTGGCGGTGCCAGAGTTTCTGGTTGCGACCCTGGCGGTGCTGATTTTCGCGGTGAACCTGGGTTGGTTGTCGGCGTTGTCCTATGCCAGTGACATCACGTCACCCTGGCAATTCATGCGCACTTACGCCTTACCGGTGATGACGCTGTGCTGCGTGATTGTCGCGCAAATGGCACGGATGACCCGGGCGGCGGTGATCGATCAGCTCGACAGCCCTTACGTGGAAATGGCCCGGCTCAAAGGTGTGAGCAAGATGCGGATCGTTCTACGCCATGCCTTGCCCAACGCCATCGGGCCCATCGCCAATGCCATCGCCTTGAGCCTGTCTTACCTGTTGGGCGGGGTGGTGATCGTTGAAACGATCTTCAACTACCCCGGCATCGCCAGCCTGATGGTCGATGCCGTGACCAACCGCGACATGGCCCTGGTTCAAGCCTGCACCATGTTGTTTTGTACGGCGTATTTGACGTTGGTGCTGATTGCCGACCTGTGCGCGATTCTTTCCAATCCGAGGCTGAGAAATCAATGAACAATCTCATTGTGAAATCGCCGGCTACTACCAAATTGGCGCAGGGCAAGGTTTCCCACAGATCGTCCTGGCTCGGCCTGATCGGCGCTGCGATGTGTGTGATCTGGTTGCTGGTAGCCATCTTCGGCCCATGGCTGGCACCGCATCCGGTGGGGGAAGTGGTCTCCGACAATGTCTTCGACAACCTGAGCGCTGCTTACCCGTTCGGCACCGATTACCTGGGCCGCGACATGCTCAGCCGGATCCTCGTCGGCGCACGATTCACCGTCGGCCTGGCCTTGGTGGCGGCGGTGTTGGCCAGCGGTCTGGGGACCAGCTTCGCGTTGCTGTCGGTGGTGTCGCCGAAGTGGCTGGATGAGTTGATCAGTCGCTTGATGGATGCCTTCATTTCGATCCCCAGCAAGATGCTGGCGTTGATCATGGTCTCGGCCTTCGGCTCCTCGGTCACCTTGCTGATCTGCACGGCGGTATTGAGCTTCACCCCGGGTGCATTCCGCATCGCCCGCAGCATGGCGGTGAACATCGAAGCGCTGGAATATGTGCAAGTGGCCCGTACTCGCGGCGAGCGTCGGCTGTACATCGCCTGCGTGGAAATCCTGCCGAACATGCTCAACCCGGTGCTGACGGACCTGGGCTTGCGCTTTGGCTTCATCGTGCTGCTGCTCAGTGGCATGAGTTTCCTGGGGCTGGGTGTGCAACCGCCGGATGCCGATCTCGGGTCGCTGGTGCGCGAAAACATCGGTGGTCTCAACCAGGGGGCACCGGCCATCGTGATTCCGGCGTTGGCCATCGGCACCCTGACCATCGGTGTGAATCTGTTTATCGACCGACTGTCGTCGCGACGTAGTCGACGTTCGGGAGGTCATTGAAATGAGTGAGTTAATCAGGGTTCAGGACCTGCGAGTGGTCGCCTGTGGCGAGCTTGGTGAGGTGGAAATCGTCAAGGGCGTAAGCTTCTCCCTGCAGAAAGGCGAAGTGCTGGCGCTGATCGGTGAGTCCGGCTCCGGCAAGACCACTATCGCCCTGGCGTTACTCGGTTATGCCCGACGCGGTTGTCGGTTGGCGGGCGGGGTGGTGCAGATCGGCGAACACGACATGCTGGCGTTGAGCGAAGGCGAGCTGCAAGGCTTGCGCGGCAACCGTGTGTCGTACATCGCCCAGAGCGCCGCCGCGGCGTTCAATCCGGCGAAAAGACTCATCGACCAAGTGGTGGAGGGCGCGTTGATTCATGGTCTGGGCAGCAGGACTGTGCTTGAGGCCAAGGCCATCGAGTTGTTCCGCGACCTGGCCCTGCCAGACCCCGATCACATTGGCCAGCGTTACCCTCATCAGGTTTCCGGCGGGCAACTGCAACGGGTGATGGCGGCCATGGCGCTGATCAGCGATCCATTGCTGGTGGTACTCGACGAACCGACGACGGCACTTGATGTGACCACCCAGATCGATGTGCTGCGCGCCTTCAAACGGGTGGTCCGTGAGCGTGGCGCGACGGCAGTCTACGTGTCCCACGACCTGGCGGTAGTGGCGCAGATGGCCGATCAGATCGTGGTGCTCAATGGCGGCGAGATCTTCGAACAGAGCGCCACGGCACCCTTGCTCAAAGGCCCGGCCCACGAATACACCCGCAGCTTGTTGGCGGCAGCACGGCCGGACACCACAATTCGTCCACCCTGCGGTGTTGCTGAAGACACACTTTTGCTGACCATCCAGGGTCTGACCGCCGGTTACGGCAACAAGAACGCGCATGGCATGCCATCGATCCTCGTATTGGAGGATATTGATCTGACCGTGCGTAGGGGCCAGGCGATTGGCGTCATTGGTGAGTCAGGTTCTGGCAAGTCGACTTTGGCACGGGTGGTGGCCGGGTTGTTGGAGCCGGCGCTCGGGGGACTGACCTTCGATGGCCAGCCCTTGGGTGGCAGCCTGTCGTCGCGCACCGATGAGCAGTTCCGACGCATTCAAATGGTCTTTCAGAATGCCGACACCGCACTCAACCCGATGCACAGCGTCAGCACTATTCTGAGCCGCCCGCTGAAGATGTATTTCGGCCTCAAGGGTGCGGCATTGCGCGAGCGTATCGGTGAGTTGCTGGATCTCGTTCGTTTGCCGCGCACGATGGCTGAACGTCGTCCGAACGAACTGTCCGGCGGGCAAAAACAACGGGTCAATCTGGCCCGGGCCCTGGCCGCCAAGCCGGATCTGATTCTCTGCGACGAGGTGACCTCGGCACTGGATACCGTGGTCGGTGCAGCGATTCTCGAACTGTTGCGCGACCTGCGTCAGCAACTGGGCGTGTCCTATCTGTTCATCAGCCATGACATCTCCACCGTGCGAGCGCTGTGCGACGACATCGTGGTGATGTACAGCGGCCACAAGATCCAGGCCGGCAGTCGCCAGTCGTACGCCCAGGCACCGTTCCACCCCTACACCGACTTGTTGATCCATTCGGTGCCGGAGTTGCGTCAGGGCTGGCTGGAAAGCTGTGGAACAACGACCTGCGGCACGCTGCCGCCCATTGGTGCAAAAGCCAATGTGCCGGGGCTGTGCACGTTCCTCAATCGCTGCCCGGTGCGGGTCGACGGCCTGTGCAATTGTGTCCCGCCGGACCGTCGGATGATCGTTGGCGGCAGTGAAGTCCTTTGCCATCACGACAGTGCCGAGCTGCTGAAAACTCAGCAGGATTCCAACAGCATGACCGTGGGAGCCTATGCATGAACGGGCGTTTCGTAAGGCTGGCCGAACAGGGCCGGCCCATCATCAAACTTCAGGTAGACGGCAAACCTATCGAGGCGCTGCAGGGCGATACGCTGATGGTCGCGTTGCTGACTCAGGGTTCGGCCTTGCGCCAATCGGAGTTCGATTCTGGCCGCCGCGCCGGTTTCTGCTTGATGGGCGCGTGTCAGGACTGCTGGGTCTGGACCCGCAGCGGCGAACGTCTACGCGCCTGTTCCAATGAGGTCCGTGAAGGGCTGGATATTGTCACCACACAACCGGAGGCGATATGGCCACTGCGCGGCTGAACCCTCATCGAGTCGTAATCGTCGGCGCCGGGCCGGCCGGTACACGTTGCGCCGAAACCCTGGTCGCCGCTGGATTCAAGCCCATCCTGATCGATGAAAATCGCCGGGATGGCGGGCAGATCTACCGGCGCCAACCCGAAGGGTTTACCCGGGATTACGCCACGCTGTATGGCACCGAAGCCGCCAAGGCCAACGACCTGCACCAGAGCTTCGACCGTTTGCGCGGGCAGATTGATTATCGTCCGGACACACTGGTGTGGAACCTGACGCCGGGGCAACTGTGCTGTGTCAGCCAGGGCAAGCACTCGACGGTGGATTACGACGCGCTGATCCTCTGCACCGGCGCCACCGACCGTTTGATGCCGATTGAAGGCTGGCAGTTAGCGGGCACGTATAGCCTGGGCGGTGCGCAGATCGCCCTGAAATCTCAGGCTGTGTCCATCGGCCACAGCGTGGTGTTCATGGGCAGCGGGCCGTTGCTGTATCTGGTTGCCAGTCAGTATGTGAAGGCGGGAGCCAAGGTCGCGGCAGTGCTCGACACTTCGCCGCTGAGCAAGCGGATTCTTGCCATGCCGAAACTGTTGGCGCGCCCTGGATTGCTGTTCACCGGGATGAAGTTATTGGCGCAGTTGTACCGGGCGAAGATCCCGGTGCATTTGGGTGTTTCACCGCTTCAAGTGCAGGGCGATGCGGCCAGCGGTGTCAGTGGCGTACGCGTGCGCACGGCACGCGGTGAGACCTTGACGGTGGATTGCGATGCCGTTGCGCTGGGTTACCACCTGCGCCCGGAAACGCAATTGGCCGACCTGGCCGGTTGCCGTATGCGCTTCGATGAAGCGTCGAGCCAATGGTGGCTGGCCACGGATGAAGACGGCCGGACCTCGGTCAGCAGTGTATATGCCGCCGGCGACGGTTCGAAGATTCGCGGCGCCGATGCCGCCGAGCACGCCGGGCGCCTGGTGGCCATGGCGTTGCTGGAGGATCTGCAGCAACCAGTGAATGTGGCGTTGCGCGACGAACAACGGCACGCGCTGGCGGTGATGGATGAATTTCGTCTCGGCCTCGCGCAGGCCTTTCCCTGGCCTTCCGCCCAGGCCAAAGCGCTGCCGGACGAGGCGATCGTCTGCCGCTGCGAGATGATCAGCGCCGGCGAATTGCGCCGGACCGTCAGTGAAAAGGGGGCCTGTGAAGTCAATCGGGCCAAGGCCTTCAGTCGGGTCGGCATGGGCCGCTGCCAGGGGCGTTATTGCTCTCAGGCTGGGGCTGAGGTGATTGCCGCCGCTGCAGGCGTCAGTGTGCAACAGGTCGGCCGACAACGGGGTCAGGCGCCGGTCAAACCCCTATCGATGCTCACCGAGGAGGTGTCGCCATGACGGTACAGAAAGCCGATGTCGTGATTGTTGGTGGCGGCTTGATGGGCTCGGCGGCAGCGTTTTTCCTGCGCCAGCGCGGGCAGTCGGTGATTTTGCTGGAACGCGACCAGATCGGTCAGTACGCCAGCGGCGTGAATTTCGGCAACGTGCGACGTCAAGGGCGTTACCTCGGGCAGTTGGAATTGGCCAATCGTTCCTGGGCGTTATGGAAGCGTCTGCCAGAGCTGATCGACGATGACCTGGAATTCATCGCCAGCGGGCATATGCGGGTGTGTTACCGCGAAGACGAGATCGCCGAACTGCAAGCCTATGCCGATGCGCCCGAAGCGGAGCAGTTGGAACTGAAGATCTTTCGTGGCGACGAGTTACACAAGCGCTTCCCATTTCTCGGCCCGGATGTGAAGGGCGGCTCCTACGCGCCCCACGACGGGCACGCCAACCCGCGTCTGGCGGCCCCGGCATTTGCCCGCGCGGCACGACGCCTCGGTGCGCGGATCGAAGAGCGCACTGAAGTGGCCGAGGTGCAAAAGGTCGGCGGCGAGTTCAGCATCAGTACCACCGACGGTCGTCAGTTCAGCGCCGCTCAACTGTTGATCACCGCTGGCGCCTGGGGCCAAAAACTCTCGGCGCAGTTCGGCGAACCGGTGCCGCTGGACACCCACGGCCCGCAAATGGCCGTGACCGAGCCAGTGCCTTACGCCTTGCCGACAGTCATCGGTGTCTATACCAGGATTCCCGAGGAAGTGATTTATTTCCGCCAAATACCCCGTGGAAACATCATCATCGGTGGCGGCTATCGCAGCGAACCGGACATGCTCAACCGCCGGGCCTATGTTGAGCCGCGCAGCATTCTCAATCAGTTCGAGCAGATGCGTCGCCTGCTGCCGGGTGTCGGCAACCTGAACATTATTCGGGTCTGGAGTGGTATCGAAGGTTACCTGCCTGATTCCCTGCCCGTGATGGGGCCAAGCGGCACCGTTGATGGTTTGTTCTATGCCTTCGGTTTCTGCGGTCATGGCTTTCAGCTTGGACCGGGGGTCGGTGACGTGATGGCCGAACTGATCAGCACCGGCAGCACCAGCACTTCGATTTTGCCGTTCTCCATCAACCGGTTCGCTTCTTCAGTCGAGCAACGGAGCAAAGTCTCATGAAACCCCGTGTACTGGAGATTCTCAAACGGCTGATGGCCTTCGACACTGTCTCTGCAGAGCCGAACATGGCCTTGATCGAGTACGTGCGCGAGCTGCTGCTGAGCAAGGGCATCGAGTCGTTGATCGTCAAGGATGAAAGCGGCAAAAAAGCCAATCTGTTTGCCAGCACCGGTCCACGGGAGGTGCCGGGGATTTTGCTGTCCGGGCACACCGATGTGGTGCCGGCAGCGGGGCAGGCCTGGACCTTCCCGGCGTTTCAGGCGACGGTGCAGGACGGTCGGATCTATGGCCGTGGCAGTTGCGATATGAAAGGTTTTGTCGCGCTGGCCATCGACGCAATGCTTGATGCTGCCGACCATTCATTGAGCCGGCCGTTGCAACTGGCGCTGTCCCATGACGAAGAAATCGGCTGCGTGGGTGTTCGACGTTTACTGGATGTGTTGCATCTGGCACCGGTGCGGCCGTTTCTGTGCGTGATCGGTGAGCCGACCAACATGCAGTTTGTGCTTGGGCACAAGGGCAAGGGTTCTTACCGTTCTTACTGTCGCGGCCTGGAAGCCCATTCCTCCCTGGCACCGCGCTCGGTCAATGCGATTCACGTGGCTTGCGATTTCATCGCCGCGCTGCGTCAGGGCCAGCAGCAATTGCAAGAGCAGGGCGCTCAGGATGGCGAATATGACGTGCCCTACAGCACCGTGCATGTCGGGCAGATTGTCGGCGGCAAGGCGCTGAACATCGTGCCGAACTTGTGCACCCTGGATTTCGAAGTGCGTAACCTGCCGGCGGATGACCTGGATCAGTTTCTGGAGCAGATGCGCGAACGTGCCGAAGTGATCGTGCGCGAAGCCAAAAAGCTGTCTAGCGTGGCGGATATCGAAATTGAGACCGTGAATGTCTATCCGGGCCTCGATACCCACCCGAGCGTCGAAGCGGTACGTTTTCTGAAAAACTTCGCCGCACCGGACACCGGCACTGCCAAAGTCTCATTCGGCACCGAGGGCGGGTTGTTCAAACAACGCCTGGATGTGCCGGTAGTGGTCTGTGGCCCGGGCTCGATTGAACAGGCACACAAGCCTGACGAGTTCATCGAAATCAGCCAGGTGGAAGCCGGCGAGCACTTTCTGCAAGGGTTATTGGGCTCGATGCGGCTCTAGTGTTCCGTTTGCCTACTCCGGACACTCGCTCACCGCGCTTATGGCCCTGTTATGGCATGGCGTCCAGGAACGCTTCACGTCCCGAGTTTGAGTTCACCCGCTCATCGTACTGACAGTGTGGGAAGTGCTTAGAAAGGCTTCCCAGGCTTGCTTGACTGTGCCTGTTCAGAAAAACCGCCAGCCACTCGCAACCCTTCCGGAGTCCTCTATGAAAGTGCTTGAGCACCTGTCATTCGCTGGCAAGTTCGTCTTGCTCGGCTTGCTAGCCGTGACCCTGATTGTCATTCCTACCAGCCTCTACGTACTGGGTGCATACCAGAATAGCCACCAGACAAATCTGGAACTGCGGGGCATACGACCGGTGCAGGCGTTGCTCCAGTTAATCCACTTGACGCAGCAGCATCGCGATTTGGCATCCGTTGTACTAACTGGCAATCGGGACTTCAACAAAGCCCGTCAGGACAAGCAGGCCGAAGTGGATCGCGCCGTCGAGGCAACCGAGCAGGTTTTACAGGAAGCCCGAATCGCCCCCACCATTCTGGCTGCCTGGCGACAGGCGCAACAACAATGGCAAGAACTGGCCGGCCAGGTTGGTCAGGCCACAGTCAAGGGCCCGCAAAGTCTGGCCCGGCATAGCCAGTTGATCGCAGCCTACCTGCTGATCGAGGATGCAATGCTCGATCACTTCAAATTGTCCCTGGACCCGGTTTTAGGGACTTACTCGCTGATGGCGGGTGCCCTGATCGAGTTGCCACAAGCCAGCGAGTTGTTGGGTCAGTTGCGTGGTGCCGGCAGCCTGTATCTGGCGCAGGGCCGGATCCTGCCCGAGCAACAAGGTGCACTGCGTGGCTTGGCCACCCAGGCGTTGAGCAGCGTTGACAAGACGGCACGTGCCTTGGCCAAGGCGAGTGCCGCCGAACCTGAACTCAAGGCTCTGCTGGAAACGCCGCTAACGGCGTTAGGTCCGCACATCCAGCAGGCGCTTGAACTCAGCAATGCGCGATTGGTATCGGCCGTCGAAATGGACCTGGATTTCGCGCCCAGTGCAAACACCGCCGGGAATAACGAGTCTACCGATGCCCTGTACGCGCTTAAGCTGAATTACCCGGTCGGCGACTATCTCACGGCTTACAACAAACCTGTTGACGCCTTGTATGCCGTTGGCCGCTCAGCGCTGACGGCACTCGATGAGGCGCTGGTGAAACGCCGCGACAGTGCCCGGCAGAGCCTCATCCTGATGTCCACAGGTTTGCTGGCGCTGCTGTTAACTGGCGGCACCTTGGCCACCTTGATCGTGTTGCGTCTGCTTAAACAGTTGGCGATTGCCATGGCGGCAGCCGAGCGTATCGCCGAGGGAGACCTGACCCGACCACTGGATAGCGTTGGTAGGGATGAAGCGGCGCGCCTGTTGCAGGCGCTTGGGCGCATGCAAATGAACCTGCGCAGTACGGTCAGGCAGATTTTGAGTTCTTCCGAACGGCTGGCCACGACGTCCGCTCAGTTAAGTGCAGTGACCGATGACGCCACCCGTGGTGTGCAACGCCAGAGCGCTGAACTCGACCACGCGGCCACTGCGGTCACAGAGATGACAGGTGCGATCGAAGACGTGGCGCGGAATGCCGCCTGGGCCTCAGAGGTTTCCCAGGCAGCAGACCAGCGTTCGCGTCAGGGGCAGGAGAGCGTCAGCCGTACAGTCGCTGCCATCGAATCGTTGACCGGGGATATCGAGGATACCGCAAGCGCCCTGCAAACCCTGGCAGGCCAGATAGGTGATATCGGCTCGGTGTTGGATGTGATTCGCGGCATTGCCGAGCAAACGAATCTGCTCGCCTTGAATGCGGCGATCGAGGCGGCTCGCGCGGGCGAAAGCGGACGGGGTTTCGCCGTGGTGGCCGATGAGGTTCGGGCCTTGGCGCAACGAACCCAGGAGTCGACCAAACAGATTGAGACCATCATCGGCTCGGTGCAAAAAAGCAGTCACGGCACCCTGCGAGCCATGCAAAGCAGTAATGGTAAAACCCGGGAGACCCTGGAGGTCGCCCGCGCGGCAGGCGCGGCACTGAATGCCATCGTAGACGACATCGCCCAGATCAACGAACGCAATCTGTGTATTGCAAGTGCCACCGAAGAGCAATCCCAGGTTGCCCGAGAGGTGGATCGCAACCTGCTCAATATCCGTGATGTTTCCCAACAGGCCTCGGTCGGGGCCAATCAGAGCCAGGCCTCTAGCCGGGAACTCGCGGGCTTGGCCAGCGAGCTGAATGGCATGGTCAAGCATTTTATCGTCTGAGCGAGACTCGTTGCGCCTCATTCATGCTTGGTGACCGGCTGCATCTCGGCATCGGAGAGCGTGACGATAGCCCTCACAAACCAACAGTAGAGCCTGCTGTCGAATGCTGATTTTCAGCATTCGAGGCTGCCTGGGCGGCGCTTTCAGCATCCTCGTCTGTGGCGACACAATAGACTGGAGGCTGTCTCGGAACAGGACTCGACCATGCTCAACAATCGCCTGAAAGACCCCAGCCTGCTGGTAGAACTCGCTTACATCGACGGTCAGTGGATCAGCGCCGACAACGCCGCCACCCTGGACGTTATCGACCCGGCCAGCGGCCAGTTGCTCGCCCGCGTACCCGCGATGCAAGGCAGCGAAACCCGACGCGCCATCGACGCTGCCGAACGCGCCTGGCCGGCCTGGCGCGCACGCCCGGCGGCAGAACGGGCGGCGCTGCTGGAACGCTGGTATCAGGCGATGATCGACAACCTGGACGATCTCGCGTTGATCATGACCTGCGAGCAAGGCAAGCCGCTGAATGAAGCCAAGGGCGAGGTCCGCTATGGCGCCAGTTTCGTCAAATGGTTCGCCGAAGAAGCCCGTCGGGTTTACGGCGAAACCATCCCGGCACCCAGCGGCGACCGCCGCTTGCTCACGCTTAAACAGCCGGTTGGCGTCTGCGCCGCGATCACCCCGTGGAACTTCCCCAACGCGATGATCACCCGCAAATGCGCACCCGCTTTGGCGGCCGGCTGCCCGGTCATCGTCAAACCCTCGGATCTGACTCCGCTGTCCGCCCTGGCTCTGGCGGTGCTCGCCGAGCGCGTCGGCATTCCGGCCGGGGTGTTCAACGTAGTGACCGGTATGCCTGTCGGCATCGGCGAAGAACTGACCGGCAACCCGACGGTGCGCAAGATCTCCTTCACCGGTTCCACTGCTGTCGGTCGGCTGCTGATGCGCCAGAGCGCCGAACACATCAAGCGCTTGAGCCTGGAACTGGGCGGTAACGCGCCGTTCATTGTGTTCGATGACGCTGATCTGGAACAGGCAGTGGCCGGCATCATGCTCAGCAAGTTCCGCAACGCCGGCCAGACCTGCGTTTGCGCCAACCGGATTCTGGTGCAGGACGGGATCTACGAGCGCTTCGCCCAGCGTCTGGTGGAGGAGGTGGGCAAGCTCAAGGTCGGCAATGGCCTGGACTTTGAGGTGACCATCGGCCCACTGATCAATGCGGCGGCGGTGAGCAAGGTCGCTCGACATATCGACGATGCTTTGAGTCAGGGAGCCCGTCTGCTCTGTGGCGGCATCCCCGAAGGCGACAGCCAGTTCGTCCAGCCGACGGTGCTCGGTGAGGCCCATGCCGGGATGTTGCTGGCCAACGAAGAAACTTTCGGCCCAGTCGCACCGCTGATGCGCTTCACCAGTGAAGAAGAAGCGCTGGCCCTGGCCAATGCCACGCCTTATGGCTTGGGCGCCTATTTCTTCACCCAGGATTTTCGCCGTTCATGGCGCTTCGGTGAGGCGCTGGAGTTTGGCATGATCGGTCTCAACACCGGGCTCATCTCCATGGAAGTCGCCCCATTCGGCGGTATCAAACAATCGGGTCTGGGCCGTGAGGGCAGCAAGTACGGGCTGGATGAATACCTTGAAGTCAAAGCCTTCCACATCGGTGGGCTGTGATCCGGTCAGCGTTTGAACAGGACATTGAGGAGCCACGATTGATGAGCAAACCATTCAGAATCGCCGCGATTGCCGGCGATGGTATCGGCAAGGAAGTCTTGCCTGAAGGGCTGCGGGTACTGGAGCAGGCCGCGAAGAAATGGCAGCTGGACTTGAGCATCGAAGTGCTCGATTGGGCCCACTGCGATTACTACCTGGAACACGGGCAGATGATGCCTGCCGACTGGTTCGAACAACTCAAGGGCTTCGATGCGATTTACTTTGGCGCCGTGGGCTGGCCGGACAAAGTGCCGGATCACATTTCCCTGTGGGGTTCGCTGCTGAAGTTTCGCCGTGACTTTGACCAATACGTGAATATCCGTCCGGTGCGGCTGTTTCCTGGTGTGCCGTGTCCGCTGGCCGGGCGCGAAGCCGGGGACATCGATTTCGTGGTGATCCGCGAGAACACTGAGGGCGAGTATTCGTCGGTCGGCGGCAAGATGTTCGAAGGCACCGAGCATGAGTTCGTGCTGCAGGAGTCGGTGTTCACCCGGCGTGGCGTGGACCGGATTCTCAAGTTCGCCTTCGATCTGGCCCAGACCCGGCCGCGCAAACGTCTGACCGCGGCCACCAAGTCCAACGGCATTTCCATCAGCATGCCGTACTGGGACGAGCGCACCGCATTGATGGCTGCGAAGTACCCGGATGTCACCTGGGACAAGCAACACATCGATATTTTGTGCGCACGTTTCGTGCTGCAACCGGATCGTTTCGATGTGGTGGTGGCGTCGAATCTGTTCGGCGACATTCTGTCCGACCTGGGACCTGCCTGCGCCGGTACCATCGGCATCGCCCCTTCGGCCAACCTCGACCCGGAGCGACGCTTCCCCTCGCTGTTCGAACCGGTGCATGGCTCAGCGCCAGATATCTATGGGCAGAACATCGCGAACCCGATTGCGATGATCTGGTCCGGTGCCTTGATGCTGGATTTCCTGGGCAATGGCGATGAGCGCTACCGTGCGGCTCATGACGGTATTCTCAAGGCCATCGAGCAGGTTATCTCCCATGGACCGATCACCCCTGATCTGGGCGGGCAGGGCTCGACCCAGGATGTCGGTATGGCAATCGCCGCGGCGCTTTGAGCTGAGGAAACACGCTCTACTCAGTTGATCGTTCCCACGCTCTGAGTGGGAATGCAGCCCAGACGCTCTGCGTCCCAACAGCGGACGCGGAACATCCAGCCGGCTTCACCGCTCTACTCATTCTTGTGTGTCACCCTTTTAGCCCGCTCACACTGCGGGCTTTTTTTGCGCGCAAAAAAACCTGAACAGTCACTTCTCAAGGTGGCCAGCGGGCGCGCCGTTGCTCTCTATCCACGCTACTATCGACCTGGCGCACGGTCCCAGATGGACTATTGGCGGACTATATTGAGGGGGAGAGTAGTCGTCTTTGCGCGCGCAGAATTGGCGCAAATACGACCGGTCGAAGATATCCCGTTTGGCTAAAGCGGTCTGCGTACTGGCGCGAACAGAGGGTTCGTGAGGGTTGACGACAAGGACTACCAAAGCATGCTTGCGGCCGGGGAGCACACCCAAGCCATTTTCGGGGGCCACTACCTCCGTGGGTCCCCCCAGCCCGCCGGCCTATCTGCTTGCAACCACCTGCTTTAGCGCCTCGACAAAGCGCCACAGATCGCTCTTCTGCGTGTAGATGCCCGGCGACACCCGAAGTCCGCTGATGTGCCTGATCTGGCGGAATTTGACATGCACCTGGTGGGTTTTTCGAAGCTCCTGCTCAACCCATCGAGCATCACATTGATCGATAGAGAACAGGCTTACTGCGCCCAGCTCGACGGTATCAAGTGGCGTGTGGAGCCTGAAACCGGGAATGTCTTTGGCGAGGTCAACCCAGTAACGGGTCAGCTCCTGTAGGCGCGCGTGAATGACTCGCGTGCTGATTTGTGCATGGAAACGGATAGCCGGGGCAATGCCCGCCTGTATCGCCGAGTTATAGGTGCCGAGATTCCAGTGGTCGAATTTGTCGATCTGTAGCGGCGGCGGATCGAAAGGCCCCAGCAATGGCCAGGTGCTGTCGATTCGGTCACGCCTCACAATTAGCATGCCATTGCCGACCGGCGCCCCCAGCCATTTGTGGAGGCTGGTGATGAAGTAGTCGCAATCCAGGTCGCGGAAGCTGAGCGGCATCTGCGCAAACGTCTGGGCACCGTCCACCACAGTGACAATCGCCCGCGCTCGGGCTAGCGTACAGATGCGCTTGACCGGCAGGACTCGCCCGGTCCAATGCAGCATGTGGGTCAGCTGGATCACCCGGGTACGCGGGGTAATGGCCTGTGCATACGCTTGCACGATGACATTCTCATCGTCCATCAGGTCGAAGTTGACGGTCACCACTTCGATGCCTTCGCGTTGCTGACGCTGCAACCATCCGGCTATTACGCTCGGATAGTCCCACTGTGAGACCAGCACCTGGTCGCCGGCCTTCAATGGAATGCCGAAGATGGCTGTCGACAAGCCTTCGGATGAGTTGCGGTTCAGGGCGATCTCATCGGGATCGCAATCGGCCATGTCAGCCAGCTGTTGCTTGATCGCAGGGAGCTCGGCGTCGAGCTTGCTCCACATATTGACGTCCGGGTTGTGGCTGATCAGCCGATAGGCATCGATCATGGCCTGCTCTACCACCAGCGGCGGCGGGCTCACGGCCGCGTTGTTCAGGTTCAATAGGGGGCGCTGCTCAGGATAGGCTGCGCACACGCGCTCCCAGAATGCTTCCTCAGCGACAGACTTGTCTGACATCAGCTGCACTTCCATTTTCGCTTCTCACCTCTGTTTGAATTGTTTACTGGGGCTTGGGCACTCGCCACGTCGACGAGCTTCAATGGCACGATCAGTGATCTCTTCAGAGCTGTCTGGACCACCAATAGCCGTTCGCTAAAGCCGATATAGATTAGGGGTTGGTATTTTTTACCGAGTCTTCGAGCATGCGCGCCTGAGCGTCAATGGGCGGGTCCCTGGGCTGCTCAGTGACTGGCTTATCGTCGCCCATGGATTTGCGGAACCCCCTGATCGTGTCGCCGAGATCCGACCCCAAGCCTTTCAGACGCCTGGTTCCGAACAGCATGACCACGATCAACAGGATGATCAGGAGTTTTCCGGTACTGAAGCCACCCAATCCCATTGTCTGTACTCCGCAAATGATTGATCGGTTTGGTGGTGGGGCCGGAGGAGGAAAATCCGTCTGCCGGCGCTAACTCGGTTCGAGTTATTTGACGACGTAGAACTTGCGTACATAGGCGCTGCTATGCCAGGCGCATGGTGCGCCTCGGGGCACGAATACCGTATCGCCAGTGTTGACTGTCAGATCGATCCCGTCCGCCAGCTGGAGGGTGACGCTACCTTCGATCAGGTGCATCAGTTCATGCAGAAGGTGCGGCCTCGCCCCGCGGGTATAGGGTGTCGAGTCCCAGACGCCGATGCGCAGGTTGGTCGGTTCTTCGACAAACAAATTGTGTGAGCGACATTGCGGTGGCGGGCTTAGCAGAATTTCTGGCCCCGGTGCCGCCGAGGGAGAGAGCAGGGTTAGCGGGGAGAGCGCGGTGAGCCCGGGATGGCGCTCTTCGACGAGCTGGGTATCCGCGCAGAATGCCCAGAGAGAGTCGGGTTGCGCCTCGATCTGGAGCGACGTACCGCGGGCGATCACGGCGCTGTCGCCGGGATTTAGTTGGAGCCTGTGATCCTGGCTCTGCAGGGTGACGCGTCCCGCGTGAACCACGATCGTTTCGCTATAGGGATAGTCATCGACGTTGAACTGTCCGCTCGCCTGGACCACGCCGGCAGCGATGTCATCCGGCCCGAGATAAGCAATGTGCCGGTCGAAAGGATCGGTGGCCCCCAACGAACCGGGGGTGAATTTTGTTGAAGCGGGACTGCCGTCGGCGTGTGCCAACAGCACTGCAGTGGGTTCGAGCATGAAGGTGTTTCTCCAGGAAAATGCATTGGATGTAACGCTGGTTTGTCAGCCGATGGCCTGAGTCACCAGCGCAAACTGGCGCACTGCGCCGATAGCCTGCGGTGGGGTGCCACGAGCCATTTGCGCAACGGTGTCGACCTGCTTCAGCCCGGCTTCTTCCAGCCAAGGGGCCAGTCCGCTATCGGACGGTATATCCATGCGCACGAATGCGTCCGGCACTTGGGCCAACAACACCGCGATCAAGTGCTTGGCCTGCTCTGGACTTTCCGCGATGACCGGGCCGATGCAGCGACCACGGCCGAATGGGCGCAGCATGGCGAAGGCACGTAGCTGACCCTCGCGCTCGATACCGACCGAGTGTTCGACACTATCGAACAGATCATTGAGCACGGCCTGTCTGTTCAGGCCGCTGCCGGCGTTAGCCAGTTCGATTTGATCGTTTCCATCGGCTTCGGTCAGCGGGCGACAGCGCTCATCGGCTGGAAGATCATTGGGTACTGGAGACAGCGCATACCCCTGATGTTGTTGAATATGTCCAAAGTCAATGAATCCCTGACTGGCATAAAGTGGGGCACCGGCCAGCGTCGCATTGAGCATGGCGGTACGTGAACCGCAAGCCTCAAGTGCCAGTTCCATCAGCTTGCGACCTATACCCTGGCCCTGGTACTCATCACTGACGATCACCAGGCCGATAGTGGCGTAATCTCCCTGCGCACAGGTGAACGCGGTACCGATCAGGCGACCTCCATCTTCTACGACAAAACCCTGCGCGATGCGCTGCAACATGGCCCATTCCTCCAGGCGGTGGGGCCATTTCAGCTGTACGGACAAGGCGTGGGCCAACGGCACATCGGCCGGGGTCATGGGGCGATAGCTATACGTAGGGCGTTGCGAGTTGGACATGACAGATCTCCGTATACAGGGAGCGTGACCGGTCGGATTTCTCCGCTGAAAGTGTTGGTATCTCACCTGCTGTGAGGCCTGACAAGAGGCAGCCATTGATTCGGCAGATTCTGTAGGCGACAACGCTGCAGGCCACAGTTGCTGCTCAAATGAGAGGCAAGATCGGCAGCAAATACCGGGTCGGTTTTCAGGAGGCAGGGCAAAGCCAAAGGCGCTGCTGATGGGTACATTGCTTAAAAAAGCGTGGGCACGCTCCCTTGTAGGAGCTGCGGTGCGGCGATCCGACTCCTACAGTTTTCCGGGATTGCGTGAAGAACCAAAAAAAGGCGCCCGGCCAGGACCAAACGTTACAGAATGCTCAGCGGATACTCGATGATCAGGCGGACCTCGTCGATATCGCTCTCGAACGAGGTCGCGCGGTGTGTAGCCTGGCGCAGGCGGAAGGACAGGTCCTTGGCGGCCCCTCCCTGGACCACGTATTTTGCTTCCAGGTCACGCTCCCACTCCTTCTGGTCGTCACCCACCTTGTTGGCATAGGCACCTTTCGGATCGGCTTTGGTGCCATCGATTTGATCACCTTTGACATAGCGGGCCATGAAGCTCAGCCCCGGTATGCCGAATGGAGCCATGTTCAGGTCATAACGAGCCTGGATGGAGCGCTCGTTGGGAGCGTTGAAGTCGGAATACTGAATCGAGTTGGCCAACCAGATCGAGTCCACACCGATGTAGTCGAAATACTCGTCGCCATCGATCTTCTGATAAGCCAGGGTGAGCTTGTGGGCACCGAAGGAATAGGCTGCCTTCGCCGACCAGCTCGTGGTGTCCAGTTTGCCGGCACGCGCTTCGCCTTGGTCCTGGGTCTTATAGGCTATCAAGCCAAAATTCAGCGATTGCTGGTCAGCCAGAGGAATCGTATAGGAGGCACTGCCGAAGTGCTGACGCCAGACATTCTCGGCCTCACTGGTGTACGCCTTCAGGCTAAGGTTTTCGTTGATTTTATAGGTGCCGCCGATGAAGTCGACGCTGTCAGCTTCGGTCCCTCCGTATGTAGTGAGCAGCTTGTCATTGGAGTTGGTCGAATTGCGATTGTTGAATGCGGTGAAGTGGCCACCCTCGAAGGATAAGGCATCGAATTCGTTGCTCGACAGTTGGAAGCCGGTAGCTGTTTCCGGCAGCAAGCGGTTGTCACCGGGGGCGAATACCGGTGCGGTCGGGCGTTGTTCGCCGTACTTCAGCACGGTGGAGGAAATGCGCATCTTCACTGCACCGCCGATCTCGCCATAGCTATCTGGCACGTCGGCTTCGGCGGTGCGATTGTTGCTGATGGGCAGCAGGCCGTTGCCGACCCGGCCACGGCCAGTGTCCAGCTTGACCCCACCGTACGCGTAGGCATCGGTGCCGAAACCGATGGTGCCCTGGGTGAAACCGGAGGCGAAGTTGAGCATGGCCCCTTGTGCCCACTCCTCGCGATAGCCATTGCGCTCGCTGGCCGGCTTGGAGCCGTTAGTACCTTGGCTATTGCTGCCGCCATTACGGAAGTCGCGATTCATATAGAAATTACGATTGAGCAACCCGAGGCTGCTGTCTTCAATGAAGCCATTGGCTTGCTGTTGCTGACCCGCTATTGCCAGTTGCGTGGTGGCAGCAATGACAGCCAAGGAGAGAGAGCTTGGTTTTGCGATGTTCATCGCTTACCCCATTTGATCTTATTAGTGTTGGTTATCTGCGCGGCAGGCGATGCTCTTGCGGCAGCTCAGGTAAACCACTGCGAAGTAAACCCGGGAGAGTCTTGTCGATCAGCGCCTTGCAGTGGACTTGACCTGCAGCCGGGCTCCGCACAGCGGTGGCTGTATCGCAGTTACGGCGAGGCCTGACAATGGGCTGCAGTCAATTCGGTAGATTGCAAAAGTTATGGCTTGACGGGCCGCAATTACTACTCAATCGGGGGAGGAGATCAGCAGCAAATGTCGGCTGATTTTTTGGGGCGGGTATGCGCAAAAAACAGCAAAGTGGGATGAACAACAGGTTTGTTTTGTATAGCGCCAGATTTGCCTCAGAGAAGTAAAAAATCTGGCGCCGGTCGGTTGTTACCGGTGGGTTGGCGGTCGTTGGTCAGTAACTTCGCTCGCGGTCAACCTGACCAAGCATTGACTCACCGCGTTGATGCCGGCGGATATTCTCCAGCAACACGCTAAACGCACTTTCCGGTTGGGTCATCGCAGCGATATGCGGTGTCAGCAATATCTGCGGATGGTGCCAGAAGGGATGGTCCGGCGCCGCCGGCTCCTGTTCCAGTACGTCGAGCACCGCCGCGCTGAGCTGGCCGCTGGCCAAAGCCTCAAGCAGATCCTCTTCTATCAGGTGCCCACCCCGGCCCATGTTGACCAAGGCAGCACCTTTGGGAAGGTGCTGGAACAACTGTCGGTTGAGAATCCCTTTAGTCTCCTCAGTCAATGGCAAGACACAAACCACGATGTCGCAACGGCCGAGGAAGGTGGGAAGTTGCTCGGCACCGGCAAAGCAGTCCACCCCGGCAATGCGATGCTCACTGCGTGCCCAGCCTGACAAGTCGAATCCAAAGGTCTGCAAGGTGGCCAGAATCTGTTGCGCCTGCGTGCCGAGCCCCATCACACCTACCCGACGCTTGGCTGCCGGTTGCAGCAGGTGAGCCTGCCAGCACCGCGCCATTTGTTGCTGGCGATAACGGAGCATATCCCGGTGCAGGCTGAGCACCGCAAAACTGGCGTACTCGCACATGCCCCGAGTGATGCTCGGGTCGAGTAAACGTACCACCGGCAGGGTCGTTGGCAGGCGGTCAAGGTCAAGTTGGTCGACCCCGGCCGACAAGGCGAACAGTACCTGCAGGTTTGGCAACAATGTTTCGAGATCGTCCGGCGCCTGCCAGGCTGCCAGGTAGCGAATATCCTTCGGATCGCCGATGTCCGGCCAGGCACGCCATTCGATATCCGGAGCGTGCTCAGCGAATAGGCGCTGCCATTGTTCGCCGCGCACCGGGTCAGCTTTATAGAGCAGGGCCATGGGTCACTTCTCGCTTCAGATTGGGAGTATCCAGCATGCCCGAGTGGCAGAGCAGGATATGTCGAAAGAGTCTGCGTAAACGCATAACGTTGCGTTGTATGGGGTGCGCGTCGGCAGATTCCATGGGAGCTGGCTACAGCTGAAGGATTCTGCTGTTTACCGGGGTGAAAACAGTCGATCCGAATTTCTCAGAGGCCAAGTTCGGCTTAGACAATTGCGTCGAAAGCTTAACCTTTGGAACACATCGCAGCCGTTTCCCGGTTGCCAGGTTCACTATGGGAGATGCCATGAACAGTAAAGTCGAAGAAACCCCGAGTTTGCTCCGTCAGCGCGATCAATTCGTGCCACGGGGTTTGGTCACGGCACACCCCCTGGTCATCGACCGGGCCCAGGGTTCTGAAGTGTGGGACGTGGACGGGACGCGCTACCTGGACTTCGTCGGCGGCATTGGCGTTTTGAACATCGGTCACAATCACCCGAAGGTGGTCGCGGCAGTGCAGACCCAATTGCAAAAGATCAGCCATGCTTGCTTCCAGGTGGTGGCCTACAAACCCTATATCGACCTGGTACAGCGCTTGTGCGAGTTGGTGGGGGGCCAAGAAGCCTACAAGGCGGCGCTGTTTACGTCTGGTGCAGAGGCTGTGGAGAACGCGGTGAAGATCGCCCGCGCACATACCAATCGCCCAGCCGTTATCGCCTTTCGTGGCGGTTTCCATGGGCGTACTTTACTGGGTACGACCCTGACGGGCATGAGCCAACCCTACAAGCAAAATTTCGGGCCCTTCGCTCCAGAAGTCTTCCATACCCCATACCCTAACGCCTATCGCGGTTTCAGCAGCGAGATGGCTTTGCAAGCTCTTAACGAATTGCTGGCGACCCAAGTCGCTCCGGATCGAGTAGCTGCGATCATCATCGAGCCAGTGCAGGGCGATGGAGGCTTCCTTAGCGCGCCGCCGGAGTTTCTCCAGGCGCTGCGGGCTCTGACCGAACAACATGGCATCGTGCTCATTCTGGATGAAATTCAGACCGGTTTCGGCCGTACCGGCAAATGGTTCGGTTTTCAGCACGCCGGGATTCAGCCGGATCTGGTCACTGTCGCCAAGAGCCTCGCCGGTGGTTTGCCCATATCGGGCGTGGTGGGGCGTGCGCACATCATGGACGCGCCATTACCCGGTGGTCTCGGCGGTACCTACGGCGGTAACGCCCTGGCTTGCGCAGCGGCGTTGGCGGTGATCGAAACTTACGAACAGGATCAGTTGCTCGAGCGTGGTGAGGTATTGGGCGAGCGGCTGCGTCAGGGCCTGCTGCGCTTGCAGGCACGTTACCCTCGTATTGGTGACGTGCGCGGCACCGGCTTCATGCTGGCAATCGAATTGATCAAAGACGATGAGGCCCGCAGCCCCGATGCAGAGCTCACCCAACAACTGATCGATCAGGCCAGGGTTGGTGGGCTGTTGGTGATCAAATGCGGGGTGTACCGAAATGTGCTGCGCTTCCTTGCTCCTCTGGTAACCGAAGAAAGTCAGATCGACGAAGCGCTGACAATTCTTGAAGCGGCATTGTTGCGAGTGTTGGATTAATCTCAGGTCTCGGTTGGCGCAATGTAGCAATGCGCCGACCGAGGGCATTTAGCGCACATGGATTGATGAATGCATCATGGGAGGCTACACACCATGTACCTGACTGATTATCGTGCACTGCTGATCGATTGCGACGAAGTCCTGGTCGATCGGGATTCCGGTATCTGGACGGCCCTGCAACCTTTGCTCGAAAACCATCCGGGCATGCCAGGCAGGGAAGAGGTATTGGCTGAGTTTGACGAGGCGGTGCGCACGCTCTATCCACGTTTTTCCGAGCTGGGCTTCAGTGGCTTATTGTGCTTTGCCCATCGTCAGCTGGCAGAGCGTTTTGGGCTCAAGGCCAGTTGGGAAGAGGGCATGAGTTTCGCCCGTTCGGCGTGCAACTGGTCGTTGTTCGAGGACGCGCCCGGTGCCATGTTGTATCTGCGCAAATTCTATCGGCTGCTGGTGTACTGCGATCGAGATGCCGAGGATCGCGAACAGCTCTGCGAGCGTTTGGGGATTGTGCCCGAAGACCTGCATTCCCGAGCCAGTAATCCATTGGAGGACAGCGAGTGGTTGCTGGCCAACAACCTGGAGCCCAAAAATATTCTGCAGATTTCCAGACCTCCTGCGCAGCCGCCAAAATTGGCTGGTTTGTGCCTGATCCGCCGTGGCCATGAGAATTATACTCAGGAATATTCCGCAGATTTTTACATCACTAGCATGGCTGATCTGGTCGCTCAGCATCAGCTATCTTTGCGACGTTGAGTTTGCTAAAACCTCTGTCTATCTGAACGGCAATCAAGAGGTACCCGATGGAAGGTTTAATTAAACTAGACCGAATTGATATCAGTATCCTGGTTGAGCTTCAAAAAGACGGTCGAATGACCAACGTCAGTCTGGCCGATGCGGTGGGCTTGTCATCCAGTCCATGCTTGCAGCGGGTCAAACGGCTTGAGTCGGCCGGCTATATTTCCGGGTATAGAGCTCATCTCAACCTTGCCAAAATCACCGACTCGGTCACGGTATTTACTGAAATCACGCTCAGCGACCATAAACGGGAGGACTTCGCCAAGTTCGAGTCCAATATTCGTTTGGTCGATGAGGTACTGGAGTGCCATTTAGTCAGCGGCGGTTACGATTACCTGGTGCGCTTCATGACCTGCAGTATTCAGCATTATCAGGAAGTGATCGAAGGGCTGCTGGACAAGAATATCGGTATATCCAAGTACTTCAGTTACATCGTCATTAAATCCCCAGTACTTAAAGATGGGGTCCCGCTACGTAGGCTATTGCGTCACTGATGCCACCCAGAGCAATGGGATCAGACGAAGTAAGAAACAGAACGAAGTCCAAATCCATATTGCTCAGCCGTTTCCGGATATGACTTGTCGTTAAAAGAGCACAACACCATCACGGGCTGGCTTGAGATGTCGGCTGTAGCGCTTGCGAGCCGAGCACGATTAATCAGTGCCAAACATTTAACAAAAACAACTATTCACCGAGGTAAGAAAGATGAGTGCGGCTTCCCTGTATCCCGTTCGTCCCGAGGTTCTGGCTAACACGCTGACCGACGAGGCGACCTACAAGGGCATGTACCAGCAGTCGGTCGTCAACCCGGACGGCTTCTGGCGCGAGCAAGCCAAGCGCCTCGACTGGATCAAGCCTTTCACCACGGTGAAGCAGACTTCCTTCGACGATCACCATGTCGACATCAAATGGTTCGCCGACGGCACCCTGAACGTTTCCTACAACTGTCTCGACCGTCATCTGGCCGAGCGCGGCGATCAGGTTGCAATCATTTGGGAAGGCGATGACCCTGTCGAAAGCCGCCACATCACTTACCGCGAACTGCACGAGCAAGTCTGCAAGTTCGCCAACGCCCTGCGTGGCCAGGACGTGCACCGCGGCGACGTGGTGACCATCTATATGCCGATGATCCCTGAAGCCGTGGTCGCCATGCTGGCCTGCACCCGGATCGGCGCGATTCACTCGGTGGTGTTCGGCGGTTTCTCGCCGGAAGCCCTGGCCGGTCGCATCATCGACTGCAAATCCAAAGTGGTGATCACCGCCGACGA
>NZ_JBFTOU010000024.1:0-101737 GCF_056398125.1 Pseudomonas sp. 05L36
TACAGCGTTACACGCTGCTGTCAACACCTCTTTTTCAACTCCCTTTTGGCTTCGATGACCTGAAGCAACCTGCTGCCGAAAACTGCGTAACTCATTGTTTACCAAGGAGTTTTCCGTTTCGACTGCGCCGGAAGTGGGGCGAATTATAGACACCTGTAATCTGCCGTCAACCACTATTTACGCCTTTTTGGCAGAAGAGCCCTTTTTAGCCACTAAACGCGGGATTCGACGAGCCAAAGGCGGTAGCCGCAGCACTAACAGCAATGCACCTATAGATGCATAGATCACCCACTCCTTCAGGTCGGCACGCACAATCCAGAGCATATGCAGTAATCCAAGCCCGAGAATTACATAAGCCAGGCGATGCAACTTCTTCCAGTGAACACCCAATCGCCGCTGACTGTATCGATTGGAAGTCACCGCCAATGCCAGCAAACCAAGAAAGCCCAGCGCACCGACAATAATGTAAGGCCGCTTGCGCAACTCGACACCCAGCTGCGACCAGTCAAAACCAAGTATGAATGCGCAATAACTACTGAGGTGGAGCAGCACATAGGCAAAGCACCACAATCCCAACTGTCGCCGCACGGCATTCCACCCCGCCCAACCGGTGAGCTTCTGCAAAGGCATCATGCTTAAGGTTACAAGCAGCAGAACAAGCGCCCCCAAACCCAGTCGATCAACCAGTACCTTGCCCGGATCCGGCCCGAGGACATCCTCCCAGGCCTGGTACAACCACAGCAGCGGCCACACCAGCACCACGACAAAGACACCGACACGCCAAAACGGATAGCGCATCAGTAGTTCTTCCTCAGGTCGAGCCCCGTATATAGAGAGGCGACTTCCTCTGAGTAGCCGTTGAACATTTGTGTGTCGCGCACATTGGGCTTGAACAAACCACTGGGCAGGCGGCGTTCACGCGCCTGAGTCCAGCGAGGATGATCAACCGTGGGATTCACGTTCGCATAAAAGCCATATTCATTCGCAGCAATGCTCTGCCAGGTGGTTTTCGGCTGCTCGCCGACCAGACTGATGCGCACGATGGACTTGATGCTCTTGAAGCCATATTTCCAAGGCACCACCAACCGCAACGGCGCGCCGTTTTGATTCGGCAACTCACGCCCATACATACCCACCGCAAGAATCGCCAATGGGTTCATCGCCTCATCCAGACGCAGCCCTTCTATATAGGGCCAGTCGATCAAGGCAAAACCGGAGCGCTGACCCGGCATGCTTTTGGGATCCTGCAGGGTTTCGAAGCGGATGAATCTGGCTTTCGAGGTCGGCTCGACCTCCTTGAGCAAGGCCGAAAGCGGAAAACCGATCCAGGGAATGACCATCGACCAGGCTTCCACGCAACGCAGCCGGTAGACTCGCTCCTCCAGCTGATACGGTTTCATGAAGTCCTCCAGCGCATACCGCCCAGGCTTGCCCACCTCCCCGTCCACCACCACCGACCACGGCTCCGCCTTCAGCGTGCTGGCATTGGCAGCCGGATCACCTTTGTCGGTGCCGAGCTCGTAGAAGTTGTTGTAGTGGGTCGCATCCTTGAACGGTGTGATCGCCTCATCCTTGACGCTGACCGCGCCCCACCGGGTGGTCGGAAGTTTTTCGCTGAACCAGGCAGGCGCCTTGCCGGGCTCGACATCCGGATAACGCGCAGCATCGCCAGCGCTGGCCCATTGCGGCAGGCCGCCCAGAGCGAAGCCGGCAACCGTGGCGCCGAGCACTTTGCGTCGAGATAGATAGAGGGATTCAGGCGTGACGTCCGACTCATGGCAGTCGGACGTTCTGGGGACTTTGATCAGCATGGTTACTCCGCAGCTTTGGAGGACAGACGCACCCATAGACTGCGGAGTATGAGGGAAATTACGCGCTCTTGTTACGGCGAAGACGTAACAGGTATTGAACCGGGCCGGAGGCTGCATAGGCGAGAAACACCAGCAGCAGAATGCGCGGCGGATCACTGAAAACAACCGCGAACACCAGCACTACCGCGAGGATCGCCACGAACGGCACACGGCCTTTCAAATCCAGTTCCTTGAAGCTGTTGTACTTGATGTTGCTGACCATCAGCATGCCGGCCGCAGCAACCATCAGCGCAACCAGGAAGGACATCTTCGACCCCTGGATACCGTAATCGCTGAACGCCCAGACGATGCCTGCAACCACACCCGCTGCAGCAGGGCTGGCCAGGCCGATGAAGTAGCGCTTGTCCGCCGTACCGACTTGAGTGTTGAAACGCGCGAGACGCAATGCCGCGCCCGCCACATAGATGAAGGCGACCATCCAGCCAACCTTGCCCATGTCACCCAAGGCCCAACCGAAGGCCAGCAATGCCGGCGCCACACCAAAGGCAACCATGTCCGACAGCGAGTCGTACTCGGCACCAAAGGCGCTCTGGGTATTGGTCATGCGGGCCACGCGACCATCAAGACCGTCGAGCACCATGGCAACGAAGATCGCGATGGCTGCAAACGCAAAATACTTGCTCGCATTGGCCGAGTCACCGGCACTCAAAGCCGCCTGGGCGCTCATCGAGTTGATGATGGAATAGAACCCTGCGAACAGGTTCGCAGTGGTGAACAGATTCGGCAGAAGATAGATACCACGATGCCGGACTTTACGACCTTCAGCGTCATGCCCTTCCTCGACATGTTCATCGATGGGCAGCAGGCTTTCGGCGTCAGAAGCCTGGTTTGGCTCTTCGGGGCGTTCGCTCATGGACATTACCTTGCAACGGGGTGGAAAGTCTGGACAGGTGTCTGGGACGACGGTTCGGCCGCAAACGATGCAGCTTTATACCAGAACCGGCCCCCCAAACGAAAAAACGCGGCCTAAGCCGCGTTTTTCGTACAAGGGCGTGACTTAGTTTTTAGCTTTGTCGACGATCTTGTTGGCACCGATCCACGGCATCATGGAGCGCAGTTGCTCGCCGATGATTTCGATACCGTGAGCGGCGTTGTTACGACGCTTGGCGGTCATCGAAGGATAGCCGGTAGCGCCTTCGCTGATGAACATCTTGGCGTATTCGCCGTCCTGAATACGTTTCAGGGCGTTGCGCATGGCCTGACGGGATTCGGCGTTGATCACTTCCGGACCGGTCACGTACTCGCCGTATTCGGCGTTGTTGGAGATCGAGTAGTTCATGTTGGCGATACCGCCTTCGTACATGAGGTCAACGATCAGCTTCAGTTCGTGCAGGCACTCGAAGTAGGCCATTTCCGGCGCGTAGCCAGCTTCAACCAGAGTTTCGAAACCGGCCTTGACCAGTTCAACGGTACCGCCGCACAGAACGGCTTGTTCGCCGAACAGGTCGGTTTCAGTCTCGTCCTTGAAGGTGGTTTCGATGATGCCGGTACGACCGCCGCCAACGCCGGCAGCGTAGGACAGAGCGACGTTCTTGGCGTTGCCCGAGGCGTCCTGGTAGATAGCGATCAGGTCAGGGATACCGCCGCCCTTCACGAACTCGGAACGTACGGTATGGCCTGGAGCCTTCGGCGCGATCATGATCACGTCGAGGTCAGCGCGCGGCACAACCTGGTTGTAGTGGATCGCGAAGCCGTGGGAGAAGGCCAGGGTGGCGCCTTTCTTGATGTTCGGCTCGATTTCGTTCTTGTACAGGGAGGACTGGAATTCGTCCGGGGTCAGGATCATGACCAGGTCGGCAGCTGCAACGGCAGAAGCAACGTCGGTCACTTTCAGGCCGTGGGCTTCAGCCTTGGCAACGGTAGCCGAACCTTTACGCAGGCCAACAGTCACGTCAACGCCGGAATCTTTCAGGTTGCACGCTTGAGCGTGGCCCTGGGAACCGTAACCGATGATGGCAACTTTCTTGCCCTGGATGATCGACAGGTCGCAGTCTTTATCGTAGAAAACTTTCATGAATTTCCCCTATATCAGGCCGTTCAGGCCGTTCGCTAATTTGGTTTAGATGCTGAGTACTTTGTCGCCGCGGGCAATGCCGGTCACGCCACTACGGACGGTTTCCAGAATCGAGGCGGTGCCAATGGACTGAATGAAGCTGTCGAGCTTGTCGCTGGTACCGGTCAGTTGAACGGTATACACGCTGGCGCTGACATCGACGATCTGCCCACGGTAAATATCGGTAGTGCGCTTGATCTCGGCACGCTGGGCGCCGGTGGCCTTGACCTTGACCAGCATCAGTTCGCGCTCGATGTGAGCACTCTCCGACAGGTCGACCAGTTTTACCACTTCGATCAGCTTGTTCAGGTTCTTGGTGATCTGCTCGATGACTTCATCGTGACCAACCGTGGTCAGCGTCAGACGCGACAGGGTCGGGTCTTCGGTCGGGGCCACGGTCAGGCTTTCGATGTTGTAGTTGCGCTGCGAGAACAGGCCAACCACACGAGACAGAGCACCGGGTTCGTTTTCCAGAAGCAAGGAAATAATGTGCCGCATGATTAGGTACGCTCCGTCTTGCTCAGCCACATATCGCGCATGGAGCCGTCTTTGATCTGCATCGGGTAGACGTGCTCACTGGTATCGACCGAAATATCGATCACCACCAGGCGATCTTTCATGGCGAACGCTTCTTCCATCTTCGACTTCAAATCTTTCGATTCAGTGATGCGCACGCCAACGTGACCATAGGCTTCTGCCAGCTTGACGAAGTCAGGCAACGACTCCATGTAGGAGTGCGAGTGACGGCTGCCATAGCTCATGTCCTGCCACTGACGAACCATACCCAGAACGCCGTTGTTCAGAATGACGATTTTTACCGGCAAACCGTATTGCAGACAGGTGGACAGTTCCTGGATGTTCATCTGGATACTGCCTTCGCCCGTTACACAGGCAACGTCGGCATCCGGGTAGCTCAACTGAATGCCCATGGCCGCCGGAAAACCGAAGCCCATGGTGCCCAGGCCACCGGAGTTGATCCAGCGGTTCGGTTTGTTGAACTTGTAGTACTGCGCAGCAAACATCTGGTGCTGGCCCACGTCGGAGGTCACAAAGGCGTCGCCCTTGGTCACTTCGCACAGGGTTTCGATCACGGTTTGCGGCTTGATGACGCTGCCGTCGCCCTTGTCATAAGGGAACAGGCCGCGATCACCACGCCACTCGTCAACCTGCTTCCACCAGCTGGCAACGGACTCCTTGTTCGGGGTCTCACCGATTTCCTTGAGGATCGCGACCATTTCGGTCAGGACACTCTCGACCGGACCCACGATAGGCACATCGGCCTTGATGGTCTTGGAGATCGAAGCCGGGTCGATGTCGATGTGAATGATCTTGGCATTCGGGCAGAACTTCGAGGCACCGTTGATGACACGGTCGTCGAAACGCGCGCCGACAGCGAGGATCACGTCAGCATGGTGCATCGCCAGGTTGGCGGTGTAGCTGCCGTGCATGCCGAGCATGCCGATGAACTGACGGTCGGTGCCAGGGAAGCCACCAAGGCCCATCAGGGTATTGGTCACTGGCAGGTTGAGCATCTTCGCCAGTTCGGTCAGTGGTGCGGAACCACCGCCGAGGATCACGCCGCCGCCCGAGTACAACACAGGGCGCTTGGCCGCCAGGAGCATTTCTGCCGCCTTGCGGATTTGACCGGAGTGACCGCGAACAGCCGGGCTGTAGGAACGCAGCTTGGCTTTTTTCGGGAAGACGTATTCGAACTTCTCGGCCGGGTTGGTCATGTCTTTCGGGATATCGACAACGACCGGACCAGGACGACCGGATTGCGCCAGGTAGAACGCCTTCTTCATGACTTCCGGGATTTCCGACGCGTGCTTGATCATGAAGCTGTGCTTCACGATCGGCCGGGAGATACCGATCATGTCGGTTTCCTGGAACGCATCGGTGCCGACCATGGTGCTAGGCACCTGGCCGGAAATGATCACCATCGGAATGGAGTCCATGTAGGCGGTGGCGATACCGGTGATGGCGTTTGTTGCGCCAGGACCGGAAGTCACCAGTACCACACCGGCCTTACCGGTGGCACGGGCGTAGCCGTCAGCCATATGGGTAGCCGCTTGCTCGTGACGAACCAGGATGTGGGTCACTTCCGGTTCTTTGAACAGGGCATCGTAAACATGAAGAAGAGCACCACCCGGGTACCCGTAGATATATTTGACGCCTTCGTCGCGCAAAAAGCGGACGAGCATCTCACCGCCAGATAAAAGCTCCACGTTGCTCACCTCTAAAACGCCAGAATACCGCCCACGAAAAATGGGACGGGTCTTAATAGGTTTACTTCTCGGCAGAGCATGAGCGACGGTGGTCGCCGACTACGTCAGCACTGACTGAGCAAGTATTGGGATCGTCCCAAGTGTTGCGGGCCTTTCCCACCCAGCGCGAGGTAACGCGTTGCGGGTGTAACAGGTCGACGCGGATAGGCGCCTCATGATCTGCTGAGAGGGTCTGCTTCTGGCAGTCCCTGTACAGCGGACTTTGGATTCTTCTGTTTCGTCCTTCGCAAGTCAAGTCGTCTACGTGCTTTATTCTACTAAGCACATGAGAACGCAAGAAAAAACCCGTAAATCAGCCGTGTGTTAGCTTCGATTGCGCAACTTTTGGCAAAAAATTGGCAGGCGAATGCACTTAACTAGCAGCAGGCGACAAAACAGAGAGAGATTGTGAACAACTGCCAGCGGACGCTGGCAGCTTCTGGCTCAGCGAGACGCTGTGATCAACTGATCAAACTGTTTGAGCAATACCTGCAACTGCCGATCCTTGCCCTGGACATTGCGTCCGGCAAAGACCATTTCAGCCATTTCCTGAATGCCCGAAGCATTGGGTAGCGGCAAATCCTGCTCAAGGATCATCTTCATGCGCGGCAGGAAGATCCACTGCAGCCATTGCTCGAAATCCAGTGTATCGACCGAAAACGGCTCGACACTGGCAAGCGCTTCAGCAGAGGGTGAGACTTCATCCCACCACCCTTGCACCCGCAACTCGCGCTCGATCAACAACAGTTGATCGGCGATTTTCAGAAAGCGCGCGTCCATCACAGCGTTACCTTGGCCTTTTGACGAGCCAATGCCGCGCCCTGGGAATCACTCTGCTTTTCACGCGCCTGGGCAATCAGCTCCCACAAGTTGGCCTGAAGGGCTGGCCGACCATTGGCAAAGGTCAGCCCACGGCGAGCGAACTGCTCGGCCTGGGCCGCATCGCCTTGAGCCATGCGCACCTGCGCCAGACGGTAAAGCACCTGCGGCTCACGCGGTGCAACGCGTTGGGCGCGTTCGAGACTGGAGGAAGCACCGTTGAGATCACCGCTCGTCTGTTGCTGTTGAGCGGTGGTCAGCAAGGCCAACACCGGACCGTCCAGTTGCTCGTCAGCAGAAAGTCCGCCCGCACTGGCCGACGGAATCCCGCTTGGCGACGACGGCATGCTGTAGCTGCCCTGATTGATCGGCGCCGACTGGACCGGCGACGTGTCAATCGGCCCTGGCGTGATCGGACCCGGGGTAATCGGTGTCGTGCTGATCGGCGTCGAAGTCGTTGCAGCGCCTGGCACCATCACCACTACACCGCTGTCGCCTTGCGCAATCGCCTGGGTCCGCGACTGGCCTTGTGCAGGGCGCTTGACAGTCGTCTGGCGGAAGCCGCCATTGGCCGAGATCCGCTCACTGTTGGACACGACGGTGCCGGAATCCACAACCGGAATCGAGCCACGTTGTACGCTAGAACAACCGCTGAGCAAAGCTACGGCGGCAACCGCTGGAATCAACCACTTGTTCACTTGAAACCCTCTTTGCTTAATTCATCCAGCCCTTGACCCAATCCATTACCGACTCGGCAGGGTTTTCACCACCGCAAGCGGCGCCGGGAGGCGGTTCGCTGCCGCGAATATACGGCATCTGTACGGCACCTGGGCAACCGGCGTCAGAACCTTGCCCGGTTCGCGAATCAACCCAGGCCTGAACAATATTATCCGGCTGCGGCATATCCAGCGGCAACGGGTCGGCCTTGCGCATGAAGCTGGTCCAGACCTGCAGGGCCCCGGTGGCGCCGGTGAATGGCGTCTTGCCGTTGTCGTCGCGACCCAGCCAGACCACCGCCAGCAAGTCCTGGCTGAAACCGGCAAACCAACTGTCCCGCGAGTCGTTACTGGTACCGGTCTTACCCGCCAGGGTCAGGGTCCTTGGCAGCACGTTATAGACCGAACTGCCGGTACCTTCACGCATCACCCGCTGCATGGCGCTCTGGATCAGGTAAATGGAGGCCGGATCGAAACGCTGCTGAATCTGGAACGGATAACGCTTGAGCGGCTCGCCCTCGGCAGTCAGCACGCTTCGGATCCCGCGCATCGGCGTATTGAAGCCGCCGTTGGCGAGGGTCTGGTACATGGTCGCCACTTCGATCGGCGTCATGCCGCCAGCGCCGAGCAACATCGACGGGAAGGCCGGGAACTCACGAGACACCCCCAGGCGCTCCACCGTCTTCAATACGTTCGGCACACCGACCGCCAAACCAAGACGCGCGGTCGACAGGTTGTAGGAGTGCGCCAGGCCTTGATAGAGGAAGACCGTACCGTGAGAACGACGATCATAGTTCTGCGGTTTCCAGACCTGACCATCCGCGCCTTTGACCGAGAAGGATTCGTCCGACAGCCAACTGGTCAATGTGTACTGGCTTGGTTTCTCCAGTGCAGTCAGATAAACCGCCGGCTTGATCAGCGAGCCGATCGGCCGTACCGCATCCAGCGCCCGGTTGAACCCGGCAAAACTGGCCTGGCGACTGCCGATCATGGCCTGCACTTCACCCGTCTCCGGGTTGGTCACGACCATTGCCGCTTCGACGTCATCGGAACCCTTGCGCCCCGCCAGACGCTTGAAGGTGTCGTTGACCGAGGCTTCAGCCTTCATCTGCAGGATCGGGTCGAAACTGGTGAAGATCCGCAGACCTTCTTCGGTCAAGTCTTCGTCGCGATAGTCTTCGCGCAACTGACGCTTGACCAGATCGAGGAAGCCGGGGAACGAGCTGTCCGCCAGACTGCCGCGCTTAGTCACGCCCAGCGGCATTTTCTTCGCCGCCTCAACCTGCTCGGCAGTCGCAACGCCCTGCTCCTGCAGCACATCGAGTACCAGGTTGCGCCGCTCAAGGGCACGCTCCGGATAACGACGGGGGTTATAGGCAGAAGGTCCCTTGACCATGCCCACCAGCAGTGCGACCTGATGCAACTTGAGCTCGGCCAGCGGCTGACTGAAGAAGAACTGGCTGGCGAGACCGAAACCATGCACCGCGCGCTGACCGTCCTGCCCGATAAACACTTCGTTGAGGTAAGCCTCAAGGATTTCGCGCTTGTCGTAATGCAGTTCAAGCAGCAGCGCCATCATCGCTTCGGTGAGTTTGCGGTTCAGGCTGCGCTCGTTGGTCAGGTAGAAGTTTTTGACCAACTGCTGAGTCAGGGTACTGCCGCCCTGACGCATGCGGCCGGACGAACCGTTGACCCAGACGGCACGGGCGATCGACTTCGGCGAAACACCAAAGTGATGATAAAAATCGCGGTCCTCGACCGCCACCAGCGTTTCAAGCAAATACGGCGGCACCTGATCGATCTTGATCAGAATCCGGTCTTCGAGGTTTTTCGGGTACAGGCCGCCGATCAGCAGCGGCTCCAGGCGCACCACCGACAGTTTCGAGCCTTTTGCCCCCGCCAACTCGGCCACGTAATCGCCGGAGAAACGCACCCGCACCGGTTGCGCTTGTTCCATGCCTTCATAGAACTGGAAGCCACGGGTATTCAGATCGACGGTATTGCCGTTGACCGACGCCGCCCCCGGACCATTGGCCACGCTTTCACGGCGATAGCCCAGGGCATCGAGTTCAGTCAGAAAATCATCCCTGCTCAGCTTTTGTCCGACGAACAGCTCGAGCGGGCGCGCGTAAACCTTGGCCGGGATGGTCCAGCGCTTGCCGGAGAACTTCTCCTGGACGATTGCATCAAGGTAAACGGCGAATCCGGCCAGCACTACCAGGGCGACCAGACTGAGTTTAATGGCCCAGCCCAGCCACGGGCGCAGGCCCCTGGAGGGTGGTTTTTTTGGGGTTCGGGGAGTTCTAGTACGAGTCATGGCGGCGGATTATACGCACTTTATTCATCCTCAACAGGAGCGCTCCGAGGTTTGCGTCGAGCGGACTTGCGGCCATAATGACGGCCTTGAATTTCCCAGTCTCTGAAGGATCGCCTGTGAGCCAGTCCCTGATCGCTGCCCTGCAAAACCCTGCCCTCTACCCGCATCCTGTAGAGGGATTCCAGGTCATCGAGACCCATATTTCCTGGGTACTGCTCACCGGCCCCTATGCCTATAAAGTGAAGAAGCCGGTCAATTTCGGCTTTCTCGACTTCACCAGCCTTGAGGCTCGCGAACACTTTTGCACTGAAGAACTGCGTCTGAACCAGCGCCTCACCGACGATTTGTACCTCGAAGTGCTGCCCGTCACCGGCAGTGCCGAGGCTCCGCAACTGGGTGGTGAAGGCCCGGCCATCGAATATGTACTGAAGATGCGCCAGTTCCCGCAAACCGGCTTGCTCAGCACCCTTCAAGCCAATGGCGAACTGACCACCGCGCACATCGACGAGATGGCCGGGCAAATCGCCCGCTTCCACCTCAGCGCACCGAAAGTGCCAGCCGGGCACGAAGCCGGCACCCCGGACAGCGTCATGGCGCCGGTGCAACAGAACTTCGAACAGATCCGTCCGTTCCTCAGCGACAAAGCCGACCTGCTGCAACTCGACGCCCTGCAAGCCTGGGCCGAAAGCAGCTTCGAACGCCTCAAACCGCTATTCGCCCAGCGCAAGGCCGAAGGCTTCATTCGTGAATGCCACGGTGATATCCACTTGGGTAACGCAACCGTGATCGACGGCAAGGTCGTGATCTTCGACTGCATCGAATTCAACGAACCGTTTCGCTTTACCGACGTTTATGCCGACACCGGCTTCCTGGCGATGGACCTGGAAGATCGTGGCCTGAAGTGCCTGGCGCGTCGCTTCATCAGCCAGTACCTGGAGCTGACCGGTGACTATCGCGGCCTCGAACTGCTGAACTTCTATAAAGCCTACCGCGCACTGGTTCGCGCCAAGGTTGCCCTGTTCAGCATGCCGGCCGAAGCCACTGCGGTGCAGCGCGCCACGACCCTGCGCCAGTACCGCAACTACGCCAACCTGGCGGAAAGCTACAGCACCATTCCTTCGCGTTTCATGGCCATTACCAGCGGCGTTTCCGCCGTCGGCAAGAGCCATGTCGCCATGCGCCTGGTCGAAGCCCTGGGCGCGATTCGCCTGCGCTCCGATGTCGAGCGCAAGCGTCTGTTCGGCGAGCAAACCGTCGAGAATGATGTACAGGCCGGCATCTATAGCGCCGACGCCAGCGCGGCGACCTATACCCGCCTGCACGAAATCGCCGACGTCATCCTGCGTGCGGGCTTCCCGGTGGTGGTCGATGCCACTTACCTCAAGCGTGATCAGCGTGACAGTGCCGCAATGGTGGCCGAGGCCACGGGCACACCCTTCCTGATCCTCGACTGCAATGCGCCACAGGCCGTGATCGAAAGCTGGCTGGCCGTGCGCCAGGCAGACAAGAAAGACCCGTCCGACGCCACCCTGGCTGTTATCGCAGCCCAGCAAGCCAGCCGTGAAGCGCTGACACCCGCAGAAATCCTCTGCAGCAAGCGCGTCCAGACTAATGAAAGCGGGACGCTCGATACCGTTGTCGCGCAAATTCGTCAGCGCCTTCCGGGCCTGTAAGGAAGTTTTTCAGCCGTGAAGTCTCCGCTGGCTTCACGGCCGCCAAATAGTGGCACTATACTGGCGTCATAAAACCAACAGGTGATGCGACATGAGCCAGCCGAAATTTCTCGACACACCGCTTTACGCCCTTCTGCACAAAGACGACATCAGAGGCTTCAACAGTGAACGCCCCAAGGATGGCCCCATCGACATGGCGGGTGGAGACTTCCGGGGGCTGGACCTGCGCGAGCTGAATGCCGACAGTGTGGATTTCAGCAACGCCTACTTCCGTTCCGCCGACTTGCGCGGCATTGATTTCAGTAAAGCGAACCTGGAAGGCGCGAGCCT
Organism: Pseudomonas sp. 05L36; assembly: GCF_056398125.1. Taxonomy (NCBI): domain Bacteria; kingdom Pseudomonadati; phylum Pseudomonadota; class Gammaproteobacteria; order Pseudomonadales; family Pseudomonadaceae; genus Pseudomonas; species Pseudomonas sp. 05L36. Next base: position 12,044 of record NZ_JBFTOU010000024.1, read on the forward strand.
GGCCCACGCGCAAATCTCCGGCGCCTACTTTCCGGTGGAACTCAGCGCCGACGAAATCCTGATGTCGATGAACTTCGGCACGCGATTGCGTTATCGCACCCGCTGACCAACGTCGCTGACCGACACGTCCAGCGCCCCTGATTGCGCTGGACTGTGGAGGGATACTCGCCCGTAATTCCTGATTCTTCCCCACCTCTTCCTACTGCGTTCGCGGATTTTTCACGCTCTGCCAATACTCGTTTCTTAGAAGCATTTGCGTCGAAAACGAGCAAACAATCACGCGTTTCCTACTGATGGCTACACTCCTCAGAAGATTGCCCACGCTCTCCATTCGGCCATCGCAAGGAGGCTTGATGAATGATGAACTGCAACACCTGAAGAATCTTGGCAAGACGTCAGCGCAATGGCTGCATGCCGTGGGCATCCATAGCGCGTCGGACTTGCGTCGCCTCGGGGCGGTGGATGCTTATCGGGCCGTGCGCACGCGCGGTTTTCGGGCGTCCAAGGTGTTGTTGTACGCAATTGAAGGCGCCCTGATGGACGTTCACTGGAACGACATTCCTGCCGAGCGCAAGGAAGCGCTGAACAAACAACTGGAAGCCATCTCTACACGCCACAAGATTTGATCCGACAAATACTTCTGAAGCCTTGCAACCTGAAACCCAATGATTACGGGGCCTGCAGACGCAAATCCGGAAAATCGCAAAGAAATCAAAAAACAGCGGTTGACTTGGTAATGAGAATCTATATGATTATCACAACCAGTCGCGAGACTGTCGATATTCTGAAAAGCCCTTGGTTCGGACTCTCGGATTATCTCCTCATCAGGCTAATCACGGTTATTTGACCCGGCTCTTGCCGGGTCTTTTTTTGCCTGTGGAAAAGTACTGACAGGGTCTGGCGCAGCTTCCTTCAAAGGATTCCACGGGCGAGGCAGCCATTTGATAGCATTCGCCCCTCAAGCTCGGACATATCCGGTCACGAGCCGCGGGACCGAGGATAGACATGAAGTTGCTTTGCGCAGGTGCCGAGCTGGTCAATGACAGCAGCCGCGGGTTCGACATCAATGGCCAAAAGTTTTTTGCGGTGCGCCGTAGCGGGCAGGTTTATGTCTACATCAATCGCTGCCCGCACCGGGGCGTTGCCCTTGAGTGGCATCCCGACCAGTTTCTCGACCCCAGCAACAGCCTGATCCAGTGCGCCACCCATGGCGCACTGTTCCTGATCGAAGACGGCGAATGCGTCGCCGGCCCTTGCGCGGGGCAAACCTTGACCAGCGTGGCCTGCCGCGAGGATGAACAGGGGATCTGGATCAGCCTTTAACCACCCGGTAACACGTCCAGACACCGGTCGACCAACATTTCTTCGTGGCTCAACCGCACACCGTAAGCCAATACCTCGACCCCGCAGGCGATAGCCTCACGCAAGGCCTGAGCATAAACCGCATCGATTTCCTGCGCCGGGCGCACGGCCTCGATGTCGGTCAGGCAAACACAGTACAACTGCACCGCGCGAATACCGTCCCTGGCCAAATGCGCCAGCTCCCGCAGATGCTTGGCGCCACGCTGGGTGACCGCATCGGGAAACGCTGCCACCGCCGTACCGTCGAAGCCCAGGGTCACGCTTTTGACTTCGACGTAGGCAGCCCCTTCTGGGTAATCGAGGCGGAAATCGATACGACTGTTTTCCTGACCATAGGCCACTTCGCGCTTGAGCCCGGTAAAACCGTTCAGTTCGGTGATGACGCCCGCTCGCAGCGCCTCTTCGATCAAACCATTGGCCCGGGCGGTGTTCACGCAAAACAGCCGCCCTTGCGGGGTTTCACCGACCTCCCAGGTGCCGGGCAACTTGCGTTTCGGGTCGTTTGAGCGACTGAACCAGACCTGCCCGCCTTCGACCTGACAATTGAGCATCGAGCCAGTGTTCGGGCAGTGAATGGTCAGCAATTCGCCATCAACGGTTTCGATATCGGCGAGAAAACGCTTGTAACGACGAATCAGGCGGCCTTCTTCGAGGGGAGGATGAAATCGCATCAGCCTTGCCAGCTCCGCAACCCACGGGCAATGCGCTCGACCGCCGCCTGCAAACGCTCGATGTTTTGCGTATAGGCGAACCGCACATGATGCCCGGCCTGATAACGCCCGAAATCCAGCCCCGGGGTGAATGCCACATGCTCGGTTTCGAGAAAATGTTTACAGAACGCGAAGGCATCGCCGCCGAACTTGCTGATATCGGCGTACAAGTAGAAAGCTCCTTCCGGCTCCACCGCAATGCCGAAGCCCAATTCACGCAAGGCCGGCAGCAGGTAATCCCGACGCCGGCCAAATTCGGCGCGACGCTCTTCGAGAATGCTGATGGTTGCCGGTTCGAAACAGGCCAGTGCAGCGTACTGCGCCATGCTGGGTGCACTGATGTAGAGATTCTGGGCGAGCTTTTCCAGCTCACCGACGGCCGCGTCGGGGGCCACCAGCCATCCGAGTCGCCAACCGGTCATTCCGAAGTACTTCGAAAAGCTGTTCAGAACGAATGCACTGTCGTCGACTTCCAGCACGCTGGCCGCATCGGTGCCGTAGGTCAGGCCGTGATAAATCTCGTCGACCACCAGATGACCGTGGCGCTGCTTGATCGCGACAGACAACTTCGCCAGCTCGTCGCGGGTCAGGATCGTGCCGGTCGGATTGGCTGGCGATGCCACCAATGCGCCGACGCTGTCGTGGTCCCAATGACGCTCGATCAGGCCAGGCGTCAATTGATAACGCACATCCGGACCGACCGGTACCAGTTGTGCCGCGCCTTCGACCAGCCGCAGGAAATGCCGGTTACACGGGTAGCCCGGGTCCGCCAGCAGCCAGTGTTTACCGGGGTCGACCAGCAAAGCGCTGGCCAGCAGCAACGCGCCGGACCCGCCAGGCGTGATGAGGATGCGCCGCGGGTCGATGTTCAAACCATAACGCTGCTGATAAAAGCCCGAAATGGCCTCACGCAGCTCCGGAATGCCGCGCGCGGCGGTGTAACGGGTTTTCCCCGCTGTCAGCGCAGCCTGGCCAGCCTGGATGATCGGTTCGGCGGTGGTGAAGTCCGGCTCGCCGATTTCCAGGTGGATCACATCGTGGCCGGCCGCCTGCAATTCATTGGCCCGCGCCAACAGCGCCATGACATGGAAAGGTTCGATTGCGCGACTGCGGGCACTGTAGGGCTGAGCCATTGGCCTTCCTTCAACGGAGAAAAAACCGATTCTACCCAAGCGCAGGAACGAGCGAGAACCTAAAGCGGTCAGAGGCCTTGTAACCCCGATCACAAACGACTCGAGCGCGCGCGCAAGGATTGACTAATATCAATAATTGAGCAGGGTTCCAGAGCCACCAGACAACGGTTTGTCATCATTTGCAAGCACCCTGTGCCGCGAGCTCGACATCCGGGAGTAGCGCGGCCCGAGTTGATCTGGTAAGTTCGCCCGCTTGCAGCCGCAGGGCCGAGCAGGTGCCGGTGATGGAGCAATCCTGCGCAGATGGATTACAAGAGTAGAGGCGGTCTATTTCATGTCCACCCAAGCAAAGCAGCAAAACCAGGCGATCAGCGGCTTCGAGCCCTATGTTCAGAAAGCTGGCGAAGAGTACATGGGCGAACCCATGCGCAAGCACTTCACCAAGGTCCTGAATCAGTGGAAGAAAGAGCTGATGGAAGGTGTCGACAAGACCGTGGACCACATGAAGGACGAAGCGGCCAACTTTCCTGATCCGGCAGACCGTGCCAGCCAGGAAGAGGAATTCGCCCTCGAACTGCGTGCCCGCGATCGCGAACGCAAGTTGATCAAGAAGATCGACAAGACACTTCAGTTGATCGAAGACGAAGAGTACGGCTGGTGTGAATCCTGCGGCATCGAGATCGGCGTCAAGCGCCTCGAAGCGCGTCCTACCGCCGACCTGTGCATCGACTGCAAGACCCTGGCGGAAATCAAGGAAAAGCAAGTCGGCAAATAATTGCGACTTGAACGAAGAACGGAGCGTGCGAACGCTCCGTTTTTGTTTCTGATGTTTTTTTGGCTTTAAATGCATCCATGACCGCCAACACCCCCTACATCGGGCGCTTCGCTCCCACCCCTAGTGGCCATCTGCACTTCGGTTCGCTGGTCGCCGCACTGGCCTCCTACCTTGACGCGCGCTCAGTGGGCGGACGCTGGCTGATGCGCATGGAAGACCTTGATCCGCCCCGTGAAGAACCCGGCGCCCAGGCGGCCATTCTCAAGGCGCTGGAAAGCTATGGCTTCGAGTGGGATGGCGACCTGGTTCGCCAAAGCGAGCGGCACGATGCCTATGCCGAGGTGCTCAATCGCCTGTTCAATCACGGCCTGGCCTACGCCTGCACCTGCTCGCGCAAACAGCTGGCGCCGTACCACGGGATTTATCCGGGGCTGTGCCGCAATGCCGGCCATGGCACCGACGATGCCGCCATCCGCCTGCGTGTTCCGGAGCTGGAGTACCACTTCATCGACCGGGTGCAAGGCAAATACCGCCAGCATCTGGGCCGGGAAGTCGGCGATTTTGTGATCCGCCGCCGCGACGGCCTCTACGCCTATCAATTGGCCGTGGTCCTGGACGATGCCTGGCAGGGCATCACCGATATCGTTCGAGGTGCCGACCTGCTGGACTCCACGCCCCGTCAGCTCTACCTGCAAGAGTTGCTCGGTCTGCCGCAGCCGCGTTATCTGCATATCCCGCTGATTACTCAACCTGATGGCAATAAACTTGGTAAGTCCTACCGCTCGCCGCCGTTGACCGAGGATCAGGCAACGCCCCTGTTGCTGCGGGCGCTGCGCGCGCTGGGACAGAACCCGGGAACCGAACTGACTGATGCCACGCCGCGGGAAGTGCTGAACTGGGGCATTGCCCACTGGGATGCCTCGTTGATCCCGCGCACACTGAGCCTGCCCGAGGCACAGCTGTTGTGATCGCACTTGCAGTGGCGCGCCCATCCGTTACCATCGCCGCACGTTTTCGGGCACGCGCATAAAAAAGAGAGGCCGGGATGTACATCTATCGCTTGGTCCTGCTTTTGGTAGTGGGGATTTACCTGTTTTCCCCAGCCATCATGGATTGGTGGATCGACGCCACTGGCGCCTGGTATCGCCCGTATCTGCTCTGGCTGATTCTGATCGTCGTGACTTTCATCCTGCAGAGCCAAAAAGATGCCGATGAGCTTTAGCCTGACCCAGATGATCCTGATCAGTGCCGCGTACCTGGCGGTGCTGTTCGGTGTGGCCTGGATCAGTGAACGGGGCATGATTCCCCGGGCGATCATTCGCCACCCGCTGACCTACACCCTGTCACTGGGCGTCTACGCCAGTGCCTGGGCGTTTTACGGCACCGTGGGCCTGGCCTATCAGTACGGCTACGGCTTTTTGTCCAGCTACCTGGGGGTTTCCGGAGCATTTCTGCTGGCGCCGGTGTTGCTCTACCCGATCCTGAAGATCACCCGTACTTATCAGCTTTCGTCGTTGGCGGACCTGTTTGCCTTCCGCTTCCGCAGCACCTGGGCTGGTGCGCTGACCACGATTTTCATGCTGGTCGGCGTATTACCGCTGCTGGCCTTGCAGATTCAGGCGGTCGCCGACTCCATCGGTATCCTCACCCGCGAGCCGGTACAGCATCGCGTGGCCCTGAGCTTCTGTGCATTGATTACGCTGTTCACGATTTTCTTCGGCTCCCGCCACATCGCCACCCGCGAAAAACATGAAGGCCTGGTGTTCGCGATTGCCTTCGAATCGGTGATCAAGCTGATCGCCCTTGGCGGTGTCGGGCTGTATGCGCTTTACGGTGTGTTCGACGGCCCGCAACAGCTTGAGTTGTGGTTGCTGCAAAACCAGACCGCGCTCGCTGCCCTGCACACGCCTTTGCAGGAAGGCCCGTGGCGTACGCTACTGCTGGTGTTCTTCGCCTCGGCGATCGTGATGCCGCACATGTATCACATGACCTTTACCGAAAACCTCAACCCGCGCTCGCTGGTCAGTGCGAGCTGGGGCCTGCCGCTGTTCCTGCTGCTGATGAGCCTGGCGGTGCCGCTGATTCTCTGGGCCGGACTGAAGCTCGGCGCCACCACCAACCCGGAATACTTCACCCTGGGCATCGGCATCGCCGCCAACAGCAAGGCTTTGGCGTTGCTGGCGTATGTCGGCGGGTTGTCCGCCGCCAGTGGCCTGATCATCGTCACCACGCTGGCGCTGTCCGGGATGGCCTTGAACCACCTGGTGCTGCCGCTGTATCAACCACCGGCCGAAGGCAACATCTACCGCTGGCTGAAGTGGACCCGCCGGGCGCTGATCGTCGCGATCATCATGGCCGGCTACGGCTTCTACCTGATGCTCGGTGCCGAGCAGGACCTGGCCAACCTCGGCATTGTCGCTTTCGTCGCCACGCTGCAGTTCCTGCCGGGCGTGCTCTCGGTCCTGTATTGGCCGACCGCCAACCGTCGCGGCTTCATCGCCGGCTTGCTGGCGGGGATCCTTGTGTGGCTGGTGACCATGTTGTTGCCACTGGTCGGCAATCTGCAGGGCTTCTACATTCCGCTGCTGAACATGATCTACGTGCTGGACGACACCAGCTGGCACATGGCGGCGATTGCCTCGCTGGCGGCCAACGTGCTGATGTTCACCCTGATCTCGTTGTTCACCAACGCCAGCACCGAAGAAGCCAGCGCTGCCGAAGCCTGCGCCGTGGATAACGTGCGCCGCCCGCAGCGTCGGGAACTGCACGCCGCCTCGCCTCAGGAGTTCGCCACGCAACTGGCCAAGCCACTGGGTGCAAAGGCGGCGCAGAAAGAAGTGGAACAGGCACTGCGCGACCTCTATCTGCCTTTCGACGAACGCCGACCCTATGCCCTGCGCCGCTTGCGTGACCGCATCGAGGCCAACCTCTCCGGCCTGATGGGCCCGAGTGTGGCCCAGGACATGGTCGAAACCTTCTTGCCCTACAAGGCCGGCGGCGAAAACTACGTCACCGAAGACATTCACTTTATCGAAAGTCGCCTCGAGGATTACCACTCGCGCCTGACCGGCCTGGCCGCCGAACTCGATGCCCTGCGCCGCTATCACCGCCAGACCTTGCAGGAATTGCCGATGGGCGTTTGCTCGCTGGCCAAGGATCAGGAAATTCTCATGTGGAACAAGGCCATGGAGGAACTCACCGGCATCGCTGCGCAGCGCGTGGTCGGTTCGCGCCTGAGCACCATTGCCGACCCATGGAAAGAACTGCTGCAAGGCTTCATCAATCTGCCGGACGAACACTTGCACAAACAGCACCTGGCCCTCGACGGCCAGACCCGCTGGTTGAACCTGCACAAAGCGGCGATCGACGAACCCCTCGCGCCGGGCAACAGTGGCCTGGTGCTGCTGGTGGAAGACTTGACCGAAACCCAGATGCTCGAGGACAAACTGGTGCATTCCGAGCGTCTGGCCAGCATCGGTCGACTGGCGGCCGGCGTGGCCCATGAGATCGGCAACCCGATCACCGGTATCGCGTGCCTGGCGCAGAACCTGCGCGAAGAACGTGAAGAAGACGGCGAGCTGAAGGAAATCAGCGGCCAGATCCTCGAGCAGACCAAACGCGTGTCGCGCATCGTCCAGTCGCTGATGAGCTTTGCCCATGCCGGCAGCCATCAGCACAGCGACGAGCCCGTCTGTCTGGCCGAAGTGGCTCAGGATGCCATCGGCCTGCTGGCCCTGAACCGACGCAATTTCGAAGTGCAGTTCTACAACCTGTGCGACCCCGAACACTGGGTCGAAGGCGACCCGCAACGGCTGGCCCAGGTATTGATCAACCTGCTTTCAAACGCCCGTGACGCCTCGCCTCCCGGCAGTGCGGTACGGGTCAAGAGCGAAGCTGGCGAACACACGGTCGATCTGATCGTGGAAGACGAAGGCAGTGGTATTCCGTCGAGCATCATGGACCGATTGTTCGAACCTTTCTTCACCACCAAGGACCCTGGCGAAGGCACCGGTCTGGGCCTTGCACTGGTCTATTCCATCGTTGAAGAGCATTATGGACAAATCACCATCGACAGCCCGGCTGATGTTCAAAGCCAACGCGGCACCCGAATCAGGGTTACCTTGCCGCGTCATGTCGAAGCGACGTCCGCTGTGAACTGAGACCGTCGAGAGTATCGAATCAATGCCGCACATTTTGATCGTCGAAGACGAAACCATTATCCGCTCCGCCTTGCGCCGCCTGCTGGAACGTAACCAGTACCAGGTCAGCGAAGCCGGATCAGTGCAGGAAGCACAAGAACGCTTCACCATTCCCTCGTTCGATCTGATCATCAGTGACCTGCGTCTGCCGGGCGCGCCTGGCACGGAGCTGATCAAGCTCGCCCAAGGCACGCCGGTGCTGATCATGACCAGCTATGCCAGCCTGCGCTCGGCGGTCGACTCGATGAAAATGGGTGCGGTGGATTACATTGCCAAGCCATTCGACCACGACGAAATGCTGCAAGCCGCCGCACGAATCCTGCGTGACCGACAAACGGTACAAGCCGGTGGTGAGGCAGTTGCCGGCAAAGCCGCCAACGGTGCGGCGAAATCCGGTACCGACAACAGCAACGGTGAAATCGGCATTATCGGCTCGTGCCCGCCGATGCAGGACCTGTATGGCAAGATCCGCAAAGTCGCGCCAACCGATTCCAACGTTCTGATCCAGGGCGAGTCGGGTACCGGTAAAGAGCTGGTGGCGCGCGCCCTTCACAACCTCTCAAAACGCGCCAAGGCACCGATGATTTCGGTGAACTGCGCAGCCATTCCGGAAAGCCTGATCGAATCCGAACTGTTCGGCCACGAGAAAGGCGCATTCACCGGCGCCAGCGCCGGACGCGCCGGCCTGGTGGAAGCGGCGGATGGCGGCACCTTGTTCCTCGACGAAATCGGTGAACTGCCGCTGGAAGCCCAGGCACGACTGCTGCGCGTATTGCAGGAAGGCGAAATTCGTCGTGTTGGCTCGGTGCAGTCGCAGAAAGTCGATGTGCGCCTGATCGCCGCGACTCACCGCGACCTCAAGAGCCTGGCGAAGATCGGCCAGTTCCGCGAAGACTTGTATTACCGCCTCCACGTTATCGCGCTGAAGCTGCCCGCCCTGCGCGAACGCGGTGCGGACGTCAACGAAATCGCCAACGCCTTCCTGGCGCGGCAAAGTGCGCGAATCAACCGCACCGACCTGACGTTCGCCGCGGATGCCGAGCAAGCCATTCGTCACTACTCCTGGCCGGGCAACGTTCGCGAACTGGAAAACGCCGTCGAGCGTGCCGTTATCCTGTGCGAAAGCCCGGAAATTTCCGCCGAGTTGTTGGGCATCGACATCGAGCTGGGCGACCTGGAAGACGACGAATTCATTGGCCTGCCCCCACAACAGGGCAATGGCAATGCCAGTAACAGCAACCACGAGCCGACCGAAGACCTCTCCCTGGAAGACTACTTCCAGCATTTCGTCCTCGAGCATCAGGACCACATGACCGAAACCGAGCTGGCCCGCAAACTCGGGGTCAGCCGCAAATGCCTGTGGGAGCGCCGTCAGCGCCTGGGCATCCCGCGGCGCAAGACCGGGGTGGCCAGCGAAAGCTGAACCACACCTGTCTCATGTGCGGGTAACACGTGACTTTGTGGAAAAAACTGTTACCTCAGTTTTTTCACGTAACAGAAGCCGGGGCTTACGGTAACGAAGCCCCGGCTTTTTTTGGCCCTCGAAATGCCTGCCGAGCGGCCTAACCCCTTGTTTCATTGGGTTTCGCAAAAGTTGGCACGCACCCTGCTATATGTTTGGTACAAGAACAATAACAAGCAATGCACAAGACAATAAAAATAAGACGAATCGACTCACGCACAATAAAAACAAGACGGCGAGAGGCGTAGCTAACTGATTCTTTTGGAGAGGCGTTGTATTTGGGGCTTGCCCCACGACCAGGCCGAGAACAACAAAAAACTGTCTTAAGACAGAACCTGTACTGGTTGGATCGAAAGATCACTGCAATTCAGCGACCAAAGCAATCCGTTTGCTCTTGACTCCCGATTGGGAGGGTCATGAAGGAAAGCTTCATGGCGAGGGCACTCAACAAAAACAAGAAGCCCGAAACCAAAAATAAAAATAGAGCATGCAACTACTTCTTGGGGAGCTTCGGCTCCCCTTGTGGTTTCCGTGATTCCAGAATCTGCGCACCTGCTTACCGTAGGAGCGAGCTGGCTCGCGATGGTCGTGAACGATAACGCGTAAAACCAGACACCCCGCACCGCTCTTGCGCTTTTCGCGAGCAAGCTCGCTCCTACAGCCTGCGGCCTACAGCTCATATCTGCTGCGTCCTACACCATCCCCTGACTAAATGCTAGAATCCCCGCCCATCATGCGGTCATTCTTTTGTTATGGCCGAATATTCCTTCAAACAGTGCATCCCATGCTGAAGAAGCTGTTCCAGTCATTCCGTTCTCCCAAGCGTCCTACGCAACACATTCGCAGCACGCCTGAAGTGCTCAACAGCGGCCAACATTCGCTGCAGAAGGCGCAATTCAGCCGTTACGCGGTGAATATCGTTGAACGCCTGCAGAGCGCCGGTTATCAGGCTTACCTGGTTGGCGGCTGCGTGCGCGACATGCTGCTGGGTATCACACCGAAAGATTTCGACGTTGCCACCAGCGCCACACCCGAGCAGGTGCGGGCCGAATTCCGTAACGCGCGAATCATCGGGCGCCGATTCAAACTGGTGCACATCCACTTCGGCCGCGAAATCATCGAAGTCGCGACCTTCCGCGCCAATCACCCGCAGAACGAAGACGAGGAAGACAGCAATCAGTCTTCGCGCAACGAAAGCGGGCGCATCTTGCGCGATAACGTTTACGGCACTCTGGAAGAAGACGCGCAACGTCGCGACTTCACCATCAATGCCTTGTATTACGATCCGGTCAGCGAGCGCATCCTCGATTACGCCAACGGCGTACACGACATCCGCAATCACCTGATCCGCCTGATCGGCGATCCGACGCAACGCTACCAGGAAGACCCGGTACGGATGCTGCGGGCCGTGCGTTTCGCCGCCAAGCTGAACTTCGGCATCGAAAAACACAGCGCCCTGCCGATCCGCGGCCTGGCGCCGATGCTGCGCGAGATCCCGTCGGCTCGCCTGTTCGAAGAGGTGCTCAAGCTGTTCCTCTCCGGCCATGCCGCCGATACGTTTGAAATGCTGGTCGACCTGCAGTTGTTCGATCCATTGTTCCCGGCCAGCGCCGAAGCACTGGAATACAACCCGACGTACACCCACACCCTGATCAGCGAAGCCCTGATCAATACCGACCTGCGGATCAAGCAGAACAAACCGGTCACCCCGGCGTTCCTGTTTGCAGCCCTGCTCTGGCCTGCCCTGCCGGCCCGCGTCCTGCGCCTGCAGGAGCGTGGCATGCCGCCGATTCCGGCAATGCAGGAAGCGGCGCACGAGCTGATTGCCGAACAGTGCCAGCGCATCGCGATTCCGAAACGCTTCACCATGCCGATCCGCGAAATCTGGGACATGCAGGAACGCCTGCCCCGCCGCAGCGGCAAGCGTGCCGATCTGCTGCTGGACAACCCGCGTTTTCGCGCTGGCTACGACTTCCTGCTGCTACGTGAAAGCGCCGGCGAGCAGACCGATGGCCTGGGCGAATGGTGGACGGACTACCAGGACGCCAACGAAAGCGAGCGCCGTGACATGATTCGCGACCTCAGCGGCAAGGACGAAGGCACCGGCGCCCCGCGCAAGCGTCGCCGCAGCGGTGGTTCCAAGCGCAAACGCGCTGCCGGCGCTTCGAGCACCACGGGCGAGTAATCCATGGAACGCACCTACATCGGCATGGGCAGCAATCTGGCTGACCCCGCCGAACAATTGCGCAGCGCCATCGAGGCGCTGGCGCATTTGCCGCAAACGGCGCTGGTCGGGGTTTCTGCGTTTTACCAAAGCGACTCGCTGCTGCCCGACCAACCGCGTTACACCAATGCGGTGGCCGCTCTCGACAGTACGCTGGCGCCGCTGGACCTTCTGGATGCCTTGCAGGCCATCGAAAACGGCCAGGGTCGCGAGCGTCTTGAGCGCTGGGGACCGCGCACGCTGGACCTCGACATCTTGTTGTTCGGTGATCGCCTGATCGACGAACCGCGCCTCAAGGTTCCCCATTACCATATGCAGGAACGAGCCTTCGTGTTGTATCCGCTGGCGGAACTGGCACCTGCGGATCTGCGCTTGGCCGATGGCCGGACCTTGGCCGAACTGCTCAAGACATGCCCGTTCGTCGGCCTGGAACGCCTGCCCCCGAACTGACGAAAATCCCCTGTAGGAGCGAGCCTGCTCGCGATAGCGGTCTGTCAGCGAATGAAATGCTGACTGACACACTGCCATCGCGAGCAGGCTCGCTCCTACAGGGGATCCTGGGCCAGGCACAAGATCTGCTGCTGAATCGCATCAGTTACCCCGGTAACACCCCACCCGTAACAATGCGGTAACACACGCAATTGACTTCCCTCGTACTCCTCACGACTATAGGCGTCCCGCTGCCGCCAACACGGCGTTCAAGGGCGCAATCCAGGCCTTAAAAGCACGACAAAAGAACGTGCGCCTGTATTCAACGAAGAATCACGCGCGTTACTCGCAGTAGTTTCCACAGCGCCTGAATGAGGAACTTTTCATGCCAGCCATCACCCTGACCACCCTGCAAGGTCTGAAGCAAAAAGGTGAAAAGATCACCATGCTGACCTGCTACGACGCGACCTTCGCCCATGCCTGCAATCAGGCCGGCGTCGAAGTGCTGCTGGTGGGCGACTCCCTCGGCATGGTTTTGCAGGGCCACGACAGCACCTTGCCTGTCACCACTGCAGAAATGGCTTATCACGTGGCCGCCGTCAAACGCGGTAACAGCGATGCCCTGATCCTCGCCGACCTGCCTTTCATGGCCTACGCCACCACCGAGCAAACCATGACCAACAGCGCCCTGTTGATGCAGGCCGGCGCGCACATGGTCAAGGTCGAAGGAGCGTTGTGGCTGGCCGATTCGATCCGCCTGCTGGCCGAGCGCGGCATCCCTGTCTGCGCGCACATGGGCCTGACGCCGCAATCGGTGAACATCCTTGGCGGCTACAAGGTCCAGGGTCGCAATGAAAACCAGGCCCGGCAGATGCGTGCCGACGCGATTTCCCTGGAACAGGCTGGTGCGGCAATGTTGCTGCTCGAGTGCGTCCCGAGCGAACTGGCCGAAGAAATCACCCAGGCGGTGAAGATACCGGTGATTGGTATTGGCGCCGGCAATCGCACCGATGGCCAGGTGCTGGTTCTGCACGACATGCTGGGGCTGTCCATTACCGGCCGCTTGCCAAAATTCGTAAAAAACTTCATGACTGGCCAAACCAGCATTGAAGCTGCGTTGAATGCCTACGTGACTGAAGTCAAAGCGGCGACCTTCCCTGGGATCGAACACGGATTCTCTGCATGAACACCGTAAAAACCGTACGCGAACTACGGGCCGCAGTGGCCCGCGCCCGTAGCGAAGGCAAGCGCATCGCCTTTGTGCCAACCATGGGTAACCTGCACAGCGGTCACGTTGCACTGGTGACCAAAGCCTCCCAGCGGGCGGACTTCGTGGTGGCGAGCGTTTTCGTCAACCCGCTGCAATTCGGTGCTGGCGAAGACCTCGACAAGTACCCGCGCACCCTCGCCGCCGACCAGGAAAAACTGCTCCAGGCCGGTTGCCATTTGTTGTTTGCCCCCACTGTTGAAGAGATGTACCCCGACGGAATGGCCGGCCAGACCCGCGTCAGCGTCCCGCAACTGTCCGAAGGACTGTGCGGCGCCAGCCGGCCGGGTCATTTCGAAGGTGTGGCGACGGTGGTCAGCAAGCTGTTCAACATGGTCCAGCCGGACCTGGCGATTTTCGGCGAAAAAGATTTCCAGCAACTGGCGGTGATTCGTGCGCTGGTACATGACCTGAACATGCCGATCCAGATCATCGGTGAGCCGACCGTACGGGCGGCCGATGGCCTGGCGCTGTCGTCGCGCAACAGCTTCCTCAACGAAGAGCAACGCGCTGTGGCACCGGTGGTCTACCGCACGCTGAAAACGATCGGCGAGGCGATCAAGCAGGGTGAACGCGACTACCCGGCGCTGATCGGCACGCAGATCAAACAGCTCGAAACAGCCGGCCTGCGTCCTGACTATCTGGAAATCCGCCATGCCCTGACCTTGCGCCCAGCGACGGCGCAGGATCGTGACCTGGTGATTCTGGTGGCGGCCTTCCTGGGGACTACACGGTTGATCGACAACCTGCACCTGAACCTCGACGCTGCGGTTTAAACAGCAAGATCAAAGATCAAACAACAAAACCAAAATCAACGGCGAGATCAAAAGATCGCAGCCTGCGGCAGCGCCTACGCGCCTGTGGGCGCTGCCCGCCGTTCGATTCCGACCTGGGAAACACTCATGCACGCCATCATGCTCAAAGCCAAGCTGCATCGCGCCGAAGTCACCCACGCTGTACTCGATTACGAAGGCTCCTGCGCCATCGACGGTGAATGGCTGGACCTGTCCGGCATCCGCGAGTACGAACAGATCCAGATCTACAACGTCGACAACGGCGAGCGCTTCACCACCTACGCCATCCGTGGTGAAGAAGGCTCGCGCATGATCTCGGTCAATGGCGCCGCGGCGCACAAGGCCAAGGTCGGCGATCGCGTGATCATCTGCGCTTACGCTCATTACAGCGAAGCCGAACTGCTCAACTTCAAACCGCGCATGCTCTACATGGCACCGGGCAATGAATTGAGCCACACCAGCAACGCCATTCCGGTCCAGGTCGCCTGATCCGAGTCCTGTCTCTTCCGTTTGTCGGACCGTTCCTAACTTTGGTGTTAAAAAAGTACCGGAAACAGGTCAGACAAAGTCAAGACAGATCATTGCGCGGGGTTTACTGTATCCGCCCTGCGCCATGAAATCGTGTCGACGCAGTTGACCGGAACGCCCATCCATAGCGCTCCGGGATTTTTAGTGTTCAAAAGGCCGTTCAAGTAATAAGGAAACCCGCAGCGATGGCGTATTACCGCACTCCTCACGACGTTACCGCTCTGCCTGCCTGGCAAGCGTTGAATGACCACCGCCAAGCCATGCAGGATTTCAGCATGCGCGAAGCCTTCAATGCCGATCCGCAGCGTTTTACTCAATTCACCCTCAGTAGCTGCGGCCTGTTTCTCGACTATTCGAAAAACCTGATCAACGCCGAGACCCGCAATCTGCTGGTGGGCCTGGCCAACGAAGTCGACCTCAAGGGCGCGATCAAATCGCTGTTCGACGGCGAAATCGTCAACTCTTCCGAAGGCCGTCCGGCCCTGCACACGGCCCTGCGCCGCCCGGTTGGCGACAAGCTGTCGGTCAACGGCGTCAACGTGATGCCCGAAGTGCACAAGGTGCTGAACCAGATCACCGACCTCGTCGGCCGTATCCACGATGGTCTGTGGCGCGGTTACACCGAGAAGCCGATCACCGACGTGGTGAACATCGGCATCGGCGGCTCGTTCCTCGGCCCTGAGCTGGTGTCCGAAGCGCTGCTGTCCTACGCCCAGAAAGGCGTGCGTTGCCATTACCTGGCGAACATCGACGGCAGCGAGTTCCACGAACTGACCATGAAGCTGCGCGCCGAGACCACACTGTTCATCGTCTCGTCGAAATCCTTCAACACCCTCGAAACCCTGAAGAACGCCCAGGCTGCCCGTGCCTGGTACCTGGCCCAGGGTGGTTCGGAAGCCGAGCTGTATCGCCACTTCATCGCGGTATCGAGCAACAACGCCGCCGCGGTAGCGTTCGGCATCCGTGAAGAGAACATCTTCCCGATGTGGGACTGGGTCGGCGGGCGTTACTCGCTGTGGTCGGCCATCGGTTTGCCGATTGCCCTGGCCATCGGCATGTCCAACTTCAAGGAGTTGCTGTCCGGTGCCTACACCATGGACCAGCACTTCCAGAGCGCGCCGTTCGAACAGAACATGCCAGTGCTGCTGGCCCTGCTCGGCGTGTGGTACGGCAACTTCTGGGGCGCGCAAAGCCACGCGATCCTGCCGTACGACCATTACCTGCGTAACATCACCAAGCACCTGCAACAGCTGGACATGGAATCCAACGGCAAGAGCGTGCGCCAGGACGGCAAGCCAGTGTCCACCGACACCGGGCCGGTGATCTGGGGCGGCGTGGGTTGCAACGGTCAGCATGCCTATCACCAGTTGCTGCACCAGGGCACGCAGCTGATCCCGGCCGACTTCATCGTGCCGATCGTCAGCTTCAACCCGGTGTCCGACCACCACCAGTGGCTGTACGCCAACTGCCTGTCGCAGAGCCAGGCGCTGATGCTCGGCAAGACCCTTGGCGAGGCCGAAAACGAGCTGCGCGACAAAGGCATGAGTGAAACCGAGGTGCACAAACTCGCGCCGCACAAGGTGATCCCGGGCAACCGTCCGAGCAACACCCTGGTGGTCGAACGCATCAGCCCGCGTCGCCTCGGCGCTCTGGTGGCGATGTACGAACACAAAGTCTTCGTGCAAAGCGTGATCTGGGGCATCAATGCATTCGACCAGTGGGGTGTGGAGCTGGGCAAAGAGCTGGGCAAAGGCGTCTACAACCGCCTGGTCGGCAGCGAAGAAACCCCGGCCGAGGACGCCTCGACCCAAGGGCTGATCAATTACTTCCGTGGTCGTCATCGCGGGTGATTTGACAGAGGCAACAAGCCCCCCCTGTAGGAGCTGGCTTGCCAGCGAAGGCTGCGCGTCATTCAACGCTTATGTCGACTGACACATCGCTTTCGCTGGCAAGCCAGCTCCTACGAGGGTCGCACAGCTCCCCTCTTGAACCAATTGACCTCTCGGCGCATCTTTATCTTTGTCGCAAAACAAGAATAAGGAACCGTCATGTTCGATATCAGCACGTTCCCCAAAGCCGATGCCGTCCGCCGGGCTGCACAATTGAGTCAAGACGACTATCAGCGCCTGTACCGCGAATCCGTTGAACACCCCAGTACGTTCTGGGCCGAACAGGCCACGCGTTTTCTCGACTGGAGCGCGCCTTGGGAAACCGTCCAGCGCTACAACCTGAAAACCGGTGAAGCCAGCTGGTTTGCCGGCGCGCAATTGAACGTCAGCTACAACTGCATCGACCGGCACCTGGAGAAACGCGGCGATCAGGTCGCCATCATCTGGGAGGGCGACGACCCTGCCGACTCGACATCGATCACCTACAAGAAACTGCATGAAAACGTCTGCCGCCTGGCCAATGTGCTGAAAAGCCGTGGCGTGAAAAAAGGCGACCGCGTGTGCATCTACATGCCGATGATTCCCGAGGCGGCCTACGCCATGTTGGCCTGTACCCGCATCGGCGCGGTGCACTCGGTGGTGTTCGGCGGCTTCTCCCCGGAATCGTTGCGTGACCGCATTCTCGACGCCGACTGCCGCACCGTCATCACCGCCGATGAAGGCGTGCGTGGTGGCAAATTCGTACCGCTGAAACAGAACGTCGACAAGGCGCTGCAAAGCTGCCCGGACGTGAGCACCGTGCTGGTGGTCGAGCGCACCAAGGGGCAGGTGAACTGGGTCGAACGACGGGACATCAAGTATCAGCAGGCCCTGAGCGAAGCCAGCGCCGATTGCCCACCCGAGCCGATGGACGCCGAAGACCCGCTGTTCATCCTCTACACCTCCGGCAGCACCGGCAAACCCAAAGGCGTGCTGCACACCACCGGTGGCTACCTGCTGCAAGCAGCGATGACCTTCAAGTACGTACTGGACTACCGCGATGGCGAAGTCTTCTGGTGCACTGCCGATGTCGGCTGGGTCACTGGCCACAGCTACATCGTCTACGGCCCGCTGGCCAACGGCGCGACCACGCTGATCTTCGAAGGCGTGCCGAGCTACCCGAGTACTTCGCGCTTCTGGCAGGTGATCGACAAGCACAAGGTGAACATTTTCTATACCGCCCCGACGGCCCTGCGCGCACTGATGCGCGAAGGCCCCGAACCGTTGAAGCAAACATCCCGCGCGAGTATCAGGCTACTCGGCACGGTCGGCGAGCCGATCAACCCGGAAGCTTGGGAATGGTACTTCCATGAGGTCGGCGAAGAGCGCTGCCCGATCGTCGATACCTGGTGGCAGACCGAAACCGGCGGCATCATGCTCAGCCCGCTGGTCAGTGCACAGCGGATCAAACCCGGTTGCGCGACACAACCGATGTTCGGCGTGCAGCCGGTATTGCTCGACGAGCAGGGCAAGGAAATCAAAGGCGCCGGCAGCGGCGTACTGGCCATAAAGTCCAGCTGGCCGGCGCAGATCCGCAGCGTTTATCGCGACCCGCAGCGCATGGTCGACACCTATTTCAAACCCTACCCCGGCTACTACTTCACCGGCGACGGCGCACGGCGCGATGAGGATGGTGATTACTGGATCACCGGGCGCATCGACGATGTGATCAACGTGTCCGGCCACCGTATCGGCACCGCCGAAGTGGAAAGCGCCCTGGTGCTGCACGAGAGCATCGCCGAGGCCGCTGCGGTCGGTTACCCCCACGACATCAAGGGCCAGGGCATATACGTCTTCGTCACGCCCATGAACGGCGTCGAAACCAACGATGAACTGAAGAAAGAATTGCTGGCCCTCGTCAGCCAGGAAATCGGCAGTTTCGCCAAGCCGGACTTGATCCAGTGGGCACCAGCCTTGCCGAAAACCCGCTCAGGCAAGATCATGCGGCGCATTCTGCGCAAGATCGCCTGCAACGAACTCGACAACCTGGGCGACACTTCGACCCTGGCCGATCCAAGCGTGGTACAAGGCTTGATCGATAAACGCCTGAATCAATGACGTGCCTTTGTAGGAGCGAGCTTGCTCGCGATGAACTCAAGCGCGCCGCGTGTATTCAGGAGAAACGCGTTACCGTTAACGACCATCGCGAGCAAGCTCGCTCCTACAGAGTGGCCATGGAATTCATCCGCACCCGCATCGAAACCCAGATCATGAGCCTGAGCGGTTTGTCCCTGGGCAAACTCGACCTGGAAAACCCCAAGGGCGACCCGGGGCTGTTCGGGCCAGACTCGGTGAGCTGGCAAGTCCATGGTGATTTCAGCAGCATGCTGATCGGCGGCGTCAGCGCCCTGATGCTGCAAGCCCTGCACCCGCTGGCATTGGCCGGGGTCTGGGACCATTCGAACTTTCGTGAAGACATGCTCGGCCGCTTGCGCCGCACCGGGCAGTTCATCTCCGGCACTACGTTCGGTTCGCGACAGGACGCCGACTGGTTGATCGAGAAGGTCCGCACCATCCATCTGCAGATTACCGGCACTGCGCCCGATGGACGCCCCTACGCCGCCAGCGATCCCGATTTGCTGACATGGGTGCATGTGGCGGAAGTCAGCAACTTCCTCGCTGCGCATTTACGCTATCGCAACCCGCATCTTTCACCGGCCGATCAGGATCGCTATTACGCAGAAATCGCCTTGGTCGCCGAACGACTCGGGGCCCGGAATGTGCCCCGTTCTCGGCAGGAAATTGCCGACTACCTCGAGCACATACGTCCACAGTTGCTATGCGACGAACGCAGTCGCGAAGTCCTGCGCCTGTTGCTGAACGCCCCCTCCCCCAGTCGCCTGGCCAAGCCGTTTGGCGGTTTGATGATGCAGGCCGGGATCGATCTGCTGCCGGACTGGGCCAGTGCCATGCTCGGCGTCAGCCAGAATCCACTGCAACGCAAGCTGATCCGCGCCAGCGTCAATCACAGTGCGCCGATGCTGCGATGGGCGGTGCGCAATGGGTCGGTGCAGCGGGCTAAACGACGGATGGGCCTGTAGGAGCTGGCTTGCCAGCGATGAACGATAACGCGGATTGTCAGATAAGCCATGTTGCGGCCTTCGCTGGCAAGCCAGCTCCTACAGGTTGTGCTCCAAACTGTTAAACTCCCGCGCCCAATTTCCTCCTGCAAGGCGCCCAGCATGTCTTCCTTGAATCAGGCGCTGCGCGCCGCCCTCGATCAACGCCAGGACCTGCTCGCCGAACTGCACCAGCAAGGCACCGATTGCTATCGCCTGTTCCACGGCAGCCAGGAAGGCGCCGGTGGCCTGACCATCGACCGCTACGGCCCGCAATTGCTGGTGCAAAGTTTCCACCAGGCGCTGGAGCGCGAAACGCTGCTGCAACTGCACGAAACGATCAATCAGCACCTGGGTTATGACACCCTGCTGGTCTACAACGACCGCTCCCGTGGCAACTCGCGCATCGATCGCGAAGACATCGTCTACCGCGCCGACGAAGCCGCCCTGCAGGACCTGGTCGGCCACGAATGGGGCCTGAACTATCGGGTGCGGGGTCGCCATGCCGGACAAGACCCGCTGCTGTTCCTCGACCTGCGCAACACCCGTGGCTGGGTCAAGGACCACAGCAAAAACAAAAGCGTGCTGAACCTGTTCGCCTACACCTGTGGTGTCGGCCTCAGTGCTGCCGCCGGCGGCGCGCGCGAGGTGTGCAACCTGGACTTCGCCGAAGGCAACCTGGCGGTCGGCCGAGAGAACGGTCAACTCAACCCGCAGTTGCCAACCATGGAATTTATCCAGTCCGACTACTTCCCGGCCATTCGCCAACTGGCCGGCCTGCCGATCAGCCAGCGCCGCGGGCAAAAACTGCCGAGCTATCAGCGCCTGGAACAGCGCCAGTACGATCTGGTACTGCTGGATCCACCGGCCTGGGCCAAGAGCGCATTCGGCACCGTCGACCTGCTGCGCGACTACCAGAGCCTGCTCAAACCCGCCCTGCTGACCACCGCCGACAACGGCGTGCTGATCTGCTGCAACAACCTGGCAAAAGTCAGCATGGACGACTGGCGCGAGCAGGTTTTGCGTTGTGCAGAGAAGGCCGGGCGGCCGGTGCGTGAGTGGAGCGTGATGACGCCAGGCGCCGACTTCCCGTCGATGGATCAGCAACCACCGCTGAAAACCCTGATCCTGCAGCTCTGATTGCTGTGGGAGAAATCTGAAACTTACTGAACAGGGCGATCACTTGGGAACCGGAAACGCGTGCCATACTCCAAGGCACTCCGATCCAGACAGATGAAGCCACACATGTACAAAGGATTGATTCGCGCCATTGGTGCCTTGTTGACTGCTCTGGCCCTCTACAGCTTGCTGGGCTTTCTGATTTTACCGGGTGTGGCGCTGCGCGTTGCCAACCAGCAACTGGCCAACTACGCCACCACACCGGCCACGATCCAGCGGATCGAATTCAATCCGTTCAGCCTTGAACTGACCCTTTGGGGCTTGAATATCGGCGAGCCCGGCAAGGAGCAGGTCGGTTTCGAACGTCTGTACGCCAATCTGCAACTCGACAGCCTGTGGACCAAGGCGGTGCACCTGTCCGATGTCGAACTGGACAAGCCCAAGACCGAAATCCTGTTCAGCAAGGACGGCAAACTCAATCTGCTGGGGCTGTTCAAACTGCCAGCGAGCGAACCCACACCCGCCAACCCGGATGCCAAGCCGTTTCCGCTGCGCATCGAGCGGATCAAGCTGGCCGGCGGCGCCGTGCACTTTGAAGATGCCCGGCCCAGCGAGCCCATCGAGTTTCTCTACGACACACTCGATTTCGAGCTGAAGAACCTCAGCACTCTGCCCGATGACAGCGCCGACATGACCTTGGTGGCCGTCGGCCCCAATGGCGGACAAATCGACTGGACCGGCAACTTCAGCCTGATCCCGATCGCTTCCGAAGGTAAGCTGAAAATCACCGATGGCAAAATGAAGGCCTTTTGGCCCTATGTGCGCGACGCCGTGCCACTGGACCTCGAAAACGGCATCATGAGCATCAGTACCGACTACAAATTCAGCCTGGCCAAGGAAACCGAGCTGCTGCTGAGCAATGTAGCGGTCAACATTGCACCCTTCGCGATCAAGGCCCCGGATGGCCGGCCGCTGGTGAAGCTCGAGCGCCTGGACGTCAGCGAAACCACCGTGGACCTGGCCAAACAGCAAGTGGTGGTCGGCAAGATCCGCAGCCACAAACTGGAAACCTGGGCCGCTCTGGAACCGGACGGCCAACTCGACTGGCAGAAACTGTTCGCCAGCCAACCGTCAAAACCCACCGCCAAAGCCAAGGCGGATGCCGAACCAGCCAGCACTCCGGCGGCGGCAGACTCACCGAAGCCCGAACCGGCCGCCCCAGGCAAACCCTGGCAGGTGTTGCTCAAGGATGTGCAGTTGCGCGATTACCAGGTGCATCTGGCCGACCGCAAGGCACAACCTGCCGTCGCCCTGGATCTGAGCCCGCTGAACCTCGACCTGCAAAACTTCGACAGCCTCAACGGCCCACCCTTTACCCTCAAGCTCGATACCGGCGTGGGCAAGCAAGGCAAGATCATGGCCGACGGCGAGGTCAACCTGGCCCCGGTCAGCGCCAGACTAAAGGTCCAGACCAGGGACATCGACCTGCGTGTTGCCCAGTCCTACATCACGCCGTTCATTCGCCTGGAGCTGCGCAGCGGCATGCTCGCCAGCGATCTGGCGGTCGACCTGAAAAGCACCGAGCCCCTGGCCTTCAACGTCACAGGCCGCGCCCAGGTCGATCAGTTGCATACCCTGGACACCCTGAAAACCCGCGACTTCCTCAAGTGGCAACAGGTCGTGGTCGAAGGCCTGAACTATCAGCATGGGGACAGCCTGTCGATCGACAAGATCAACCTGTTCCAGCCCTATGCGCGCTTCATGATCAACGATGATCGCACCACCAACATCGATGACCTGCTGATTCCGCAACCGGCAGACTCCGGGGCAAAACCAGCGGCAAGCAAACCCGCCAGCAACGAAAAACCGTTGGGCATCCACATCGGCGGCATTTTCATCAATGACGGTTCGGCCAACTTTGCCGACTTCAGCCTGACCCCGAACTTCGCCACCGCCATTCAGCAACTCAACGGGCAGATCGGCACCATCGACAGCCGCCAGCCGAAACCGGCCAGTGTCGACGTCAAGGGCAAGGTCGATCGCTACGCGCCAGTGACCATCAAGGGCTCGGTCAATCCGTTCGACCCGATGGCCAGTCTCGACATCGCCACCAGCTTCAAACGCGTGGAACTGACCACGCTGACGCCCTACTCCGGCAAGTTCGCCGGCTACCGTATCCGCAAGGGCCGGCTCAATCTCGACCTGCACTATCAGATCACCAAGGGCCAGCTCAAAGCTGAAAACAAAGTGGTGGTTGAACAACTGCAACTGGGGGAAAAAGTCGACAGCCCGGATGCCGTGAGCCTGCCGCTGAAACTGGCGATAGCCTTGCTCAAGGACGTCGACGGCAAGATCTCCATCGAACTGCCGGTCAGCGGCGACCTGAACAACCCTCAGTTCAGCGTCATGCCGATTATCTGGCAGACCCTGCGCAACCTGATCGTCAAAGCCGCGGCGGCGCCGTTCAAGCTCATTGGCGGGCTGGTCAACGGAAGTGGCGCGGAAGACCTGGGTAGTGTTTCCTTCGCAGCGGGTTCCAGCGACTTGGGCAAGGACGCCGAAGGCGCTTTGGACAAACTGTCCAAGGCGCTCAAGGAACGCCCGGCCCTGCGCCTGGAAATCGAAGGCACCGCCGCCCAGAGCGCCGATGGCCCACTGATCGCCGAACAACGCCTGGAGCGTGAGTACCAGTACAACTACTACAAAATGCTCCAGCGCCGCGGCGACAAGGTCCCGGCCCAGGCTTCGTTGCTGGAAGTGCCAGACGGGGAAAAAGGCCCGCTGCTCGAAGGTATCTACCGCACCCGCCTGAAAACCCAGCCCCCCGCCGAATGGAAGGATCTGGGCAAGGAAGAGCGCACCACGAAAATGCGTGCCGAGGTGATCAAGTTCTGGAGCTCCAGTGACGTGCTGTTGCGTCAACTGGGCCAGGAACGCGCCAGCAGCATCAAGGATTACCTGGTCGACAAGGCCAAACTGGAGGATACCCGGGTGTATTTCATCGACGCCAATCTGGGCGAGGCAGAAAGTGACGGCCGCGTGGTAACACCGATGCATCTGGACGCCGAGTGATGGTTCGGTGGCTGCTGGCAGGCCTGGTTCTGGTGCTATCCGCCAGTCAGGCCTGGGCGGCCGATACCCTGCGCTGTGGCAGCCAATTGATCAGCATCGGCGATCGCTCCAGCGAAGTTCTGCAGAAATGCGGTGAACCGGTCAGTCGCGAATTGTTGGGTTACAAACGCAGTGCAGATCGGCGCGAGGAGTTTCAGGTCGAGGAATGGACCTACGGACCGAATGGAGGGATGTATCAATACTTGCGGTTCGAAGGTAATCGGCTGAAACAGATCACCAGCAAACGCGGAAACTGACCCCACCCCCAATTCATGTGAACTCGCTCCTACAAATTGATTTTCAGCATTACACATAGAACAGGCCCCGGCAAAAATGCGCGGGGCCTGTGGCGGCCGCATCCTTATGGCCCTTCGCATGAACACTCAGGTTGCAACAGACGTATAACTGGGCCCGTCTGTCGCACCTTCTCCCGATCCAGGCGAGAAGCCTTGCCTTACTCGGCTTTCAGGCCGTCAGCGGAGACCGCCTTGACGCCTTTGATTTTCTTGGTGATAGCCACAGCCATTTCTTTTTGCGAATCGGTCACGGCGGTGGTCGATGACAGCGATACCACGCCTTTGTTGGTTTCAACCTTGATGTCGCTACCTGGAATGCCTTTTTCGGTCATCAGGTCGGCTTTGACTTTAGTGGTGATCCAGGTATCGGAAGTAGCTTCTGTAGCCTTGGTCATTTCACCCGCCGCCAAGGTCATTGGAGCCTGGGTGGCTTGAGTGGTCTGGGCGAATGCCGCGTTTGCCATGGTCAGGGTCAGCGCGGTGGCAGTAGCGGCAGCGATAGCGAACTTCTTCATACGAGTAACTCCTGTTTTTCGGAAAGTCTGCCGGGTGTCTTGTCGGCAGGGTTACCAAGGATATTGCGAACGCTGTGCCAACTTTGAAATAGAGAAAAAAACCTTATTAATCAATAAGTTATAACATCAGCCAATTTTCGAAATCATGCAAAATGCACGAGAAGCACAAACACTGCATGCAAGTTGCGGGTTTACGGAAAGTTCCTAAGATGCTGAAATTTCTGAGCTTTATCTGCGGCATTTGACGACGGGTCGACAAACAGGAAAAACCCCGCAAAAGCGGGGAATTGATTCAGCACTTCATGCCGCAGACCCGGAACACCCTTTAGGCAAGTAATCCGGGGAAACGCTGCTCTTACATGACCAGCCTTTGGTTTCGTCCCGTGTCAGGGTGACGGTTTTGCCCTGGACCACGCCTGGGGCATTGTTCAACGTACATACGATTGATCCCGCCCCCTCCGGTGTTGTAGCCGTCACAGACAGGGTGCAGTGGCTGGTCGATGTCGCACCGGCGGGCGCCACGTTGGCAATTGTCGGGGTTTCCCCCTGGCTGATCACATCCTCGAACGGCACCTTCATTGCAGTCAGTTCGGCCAGCGCCGCCGTGACCTTGGCCCGGGCCTGGTACTTGGAATACATCGGCAGGCCCAGTGTTGCCAGGATCCCGATGATCGCCACCACGACAAGCAACTCGATCAGGGTAAAACCTTTCTGATTGTTCATGTACAAGCTCCATGCATGAGTCGAAGGCTCATGACCTGCCCCATGGCAGCACAGCCTGTGCCAAGGCGAGAAGCCCCTGTTGGCAGGGGGCGTGGTGGCCGCAAAGCCCTTACCTACTACCTGGATCAGCACTATCTGACGTTTTTTGTCACCTTACCCTTGCGGGTTTGGCCCCGTCCCTTGACTAGGCTATAAGAGCAATTCAATCGGAATACCCAGGACTGAACATGGCGGTCAAGGCAGCGAAAATCAGCGTGTATGCATGGGAAGGCATCGACCGCAAAGGCACAAAAGTGACCGGCGAACTCAGCGCTCAAAACCCGGCGCTGATCAAGGCGAAGCTGCGCAAACAAGGCATCAGTCCCGGCAAGGTTCGCAAGAAAAACCATTCGGTGTTCAACATGGGCAAGCGCATCAAGGCCCAGGACATTGCCCTGTTCACCCGGCAAATGGCGACGATGATGAAGGCCGGGGTGCCGTTGCTGCAGTCGTTCGACATCATCGGCGAGGGCTTCGACAATCCGGCCATGCGCAAGCTGGTGGACGAACTGAAACAGGAAGTCGCGGCAGGCAGCAGCTTCGCCGCCGCCCTGCGCAAGAAGCCCCGCTATTTCGATGAGCTGTATTGCAACCTGGTGGATGCCGGCGAGCAGGCCGGTGCCCTCGACACCCTTTTGGAGCGGGTCGCGACCTACAAGGAAAAAAGCGAAAGCCTCAAGGCCAGGATCAGGAAAGCCATGACCTACCCGCTGGTAGTGGTGTTCGTCGCGGCGATTGTCACCGGGATTCTGCTGGTCAATGTCGTGCCGCAGTTCGAGTCGGTGTTCAAGGGCTTTGGCGCCGAACTGCCGGCCTTCACCGTGATGGTCATTGGCCTGTCGCAGTTCATGCAGGCCTGGTGGTGGATGGTCCTTGGCACGCTGACTACTATGGCCTTCGGCGTGCGCCACGCCCTCAAGACATCCCCGGTCTTCCGTGACCGGATGGACACCTGGCTGCTGAAACTGCCGCTGGTGGGCACCCTGATGCACAAGTCCGCCGTGGCCCGGTTCGCCCGTACACTGTCGACCACTTTCGCTGCCGGCGTGCCGCTGGTGGAGGCCCTGGAATCAGTGGCCGGTGCGACCGGCAATAGCGTGTTCAAGCGCGCGGTATTGCGCATCCGGCAGGACATCTCGACCGGCATGCAATTGAATTTCGCCATGCGTACCTGCGGCGTCTTCCCGAACATGGCGATACAAATGACTGCCATCGGCGAAGAGTCTGGCACCCTGGACGCTATGCTCGACAAAGTCGCGGGATTCTACGAAGACAACGTCGATAACATGGTCGATAACCTCACCAGCCTGATGGAGCCGTTCATCATGGTGGTGCTGGGTGTTATCGTCGGTGGACTGGTAGTTGCCATGTACTTGCCCATCTTCCAACTTGGCTCAGCGATCTGACATGCCCTTGAATGAAATCCTGATTCACTCTCCGCTGGCCTTTGTCCTTCTCGCAGGCATCACCGGCCTGCTGGTCGGCAGTTTCCTCAATGTCGTGATCTGGCGCCTGCCGAAAATGCTCGAACGCGACTGGCGTGAGCAGGCCCATGACATTCTCGGGCTGCCTGGCGAAACGCCGCTGCCGACCTACAACCTGTTGCTGCCCCATTCCCAGTGCCCACACTGCGGTCACCGAATCCGCACCTGGGAAAACATCCCGCTGCTCAGTTATGTGTTTTTGCGCGGCCGCTGTTCAGCCTGTGCGGCGGCGATCAGCCCGCGCTATCCGTTGACCGAACTGGCCTGTGGCCTTTTGTCGGCGTTTGTTGCCTGGCACTTCGGCTTCGGTTGGCCGGCCGCCCTGGTGCTGTTCCTGAGCTGGGGCTTGCTGGCGATGAGCCTGATCGACGCCGAACATCAGATATTGCCGGACGTACTGGTGCTGCCGTTGATGTGGCTGGGGTTGATCGTCAACAGTTTCGGCCTGTTCGTGTCGTTGCACGAGGCG
The DNA here is from genome assembly GCF_056398125.1 of Pseudomonas sp. 05L36. Lineage (NCBI taxonomy): Bacteria > Pseudomonadati > Pseudomonadota > Gammaproteobacteria > Pseudomonadales > Pseudomonadaceae > Pseudomonas > Pseudomonas sp. 05L36. Next base: position 39,670 of record NZ_JBFTOU010000024.1, read on the forward strand.
CTTTGGGGTGCGATAGCCGGCTACTGCGTGCTGTGGTCGGTGTTCTGGCTGTTCAAGCTGATCACGGGCAAGGACGGCATGGGCTACGGAGATTTCAAGCTGCTGGCGATGCTGGGCGCCTGGGGTGGCTGGCAGATTTTGCCGCTGACCATCCTGCTGTCCTCGCTGGTGGGTGCCATTATCGGGCTGATGCTGCTGCGCTGGCGCAATGCAAAAACCTCGACGCCGATCCCTTTCGGTCCCTATCTGGCCATTGCCGGCTGGATTGCGTTGCTCTGGGGTGGTCAAATAACCGACCTCTATTGGCAGTTTGTCGGTTTGAAATGAATAGCCCTGTGGAAAAACCCTGGATTCTCGGCCTGACCGGCGGTATCGGCAGCGGTAAAAGTGCGGCCGCCCAACACTTCATCGATCTGGGCGTGCATGTGGTCGACGCCGATCATGCCGCTCGCTGGGTAGTTGAACCTGGCCGCCCGGCACTGGCACAAATCGCCGGGCACTTCGGCCCAAGCGTGTTGCAAACCGACGGGCAACTGGACCGCGCAGCGCTACGCAAATTGATCTTCGAAGTGCCTGAAGAACGCCGCTGGCTGGAGGCCCTCCTGCATCCGCTGATCGGCGAGGAGATCGCTCACCACCTGGCGCTGGCAAAATCGCCTTATGCGATTCTGGTTTCGCCGCTGCTGATCGAGTCCGGGCAATACGCCATGACCCAACGGGTGCTGGTGATCGATGCCCCCGAACAATTGCAGATCGAACGTACCCTGCAACGTGACCAGACCAGCGAGCAGCAAGTCCAGGCGATCCTCAAGGCCCAGTCCAGCCGCCAGGATCGCGTGAGCCATGCCGACGACGTCGTGGTCAATGACCGCGACCTTGCCTGGCTGCACAGCGAGGTCGAACGCCTGCATCACTTTTATCTTTCTTTGCGTGGAGGCCAGTCATGAGCCAACCAACAACCGTCGAATGCCCAACCTGTGGCGCCCCCGTGGAATGGACCGCCGAGAGCAAATTCCGGCCATTCTGCTCCGACCGCTGCAAACTGATCGACCTGGGCGCCTGGGCGTCCGAAGAACACAAGATTCCAGTGGCTCCCGATGCCGAGGACGAGATGTTCAGCGGCGACTTCGACCCGCGCCACTGATCCATCGACTGGGCGATTCCAGGTCTTGATGCGGATCAGGACTTGGGATCGTCGTCCTTCCAGGGAGCCGAGAGGTAGCGTGTGCGGTTGAACGTCTCCAGCCATTCCGGGCAGAACACCACCAGCGCACTGACGATCATGCCGTTGATAAACGCTTCGGGAAAAATAATCAGCCACAGATATCCGACAAAATCTTCCAGCCAGTACGGCATGGCAAAACGCTCGTTGAACCATAACAACCACAGCGCCAGCAGCAGGCACAGCAACGCCGACAGCGCGGCGGCAAAGAATCCGGAAACGAAGATATACACGAAGGGATTTCGTGGCTGCGCACGCTCCACCAGAATGGCGCAGCACTCGGTGACCAGCACCGGCAGCGCAATCAACAGCGCGCCATTGACCCCGACCGCCGCCAGGTCCTGTCGGCCGAGCAACACCAGCCCCGTTTGCGCAACCAACCCGCCGACCAGCGCCAGCGGCCAGTCCAGCAGCAGGGTCACCGCTGTCATGCCGATGAAGTGGTAAGACACACCGGTATCAAAGTCGCGCCGCACCAGCCACAACAGAAACAGCGCAAACACCGTTCCAAACAGCAGATGCTGACGACGGCTGTCGGTAAACAGTTCAACCCACGGCGCGCGACAGATCGCCCAGATCAACACCGGCACATAGATCAGCCAGCCGACCGCAAGGGTTTGCGATGACAGCAACTCTGCACCGATCATGGCTACGCGCGCCTCCCAGGCGAAGAACAACCGACACTCAGTCTACACCGCCGCTCGCCTGCCCTTCGACTTCAAGCCCAATGCCGTGGATCGTTCATCACCGCATCATGTTCGGCGAACAGCTTCGGTAGCTCAGACTTGAGAAAGTCCACCCAGGTGCGGACCTTGGCATCGAGAAAGCGTCGCGAAGGATACAGCGCATAAACATTGCGTTCGCGCAGGCGCCATGCCGGTAACACGCGCAGCAAAGTGCCGTCGCTCAAGGGCCGCGTCGCGGTGTAGAACGGCAGCAGGCTGATGCCCATGCCCGCCTCCGAAGCCTTGACCATCGACTCGGCAACATTGCACTGAAAGGTCTTGGCCGGGCTGACGGCGTGCTCGCCGTGCTCGTCCTGGAACAGCCATTGATCGCTGTACAGCGGGTCGAGCATGCGCAGGCATTGATGATCGTTCAGCGCCAACGGCTGCTGCGGCACGCCCCGGCGTTGCAAGTAAGCCGGGGAGGCACAGGGCACGCTGTAGATTTGCCCGATGGCCTGCGCAACCATTTGCGAGTCGGCAAGTTCCGGAGCGATCGAAATCACCACATCGTGCCCCTCCTCCAGCGGATCGGGATTGCGCTGCGACAAGGTCAGCTCGAACACCACATCGGGATAAAGCTCGCTGTAGCGGGCGATCAACGGCGTGAGCAGCACACCCAGGCCGTTCATGCTGTGCACCCGCAGGCGTCCGGCCGGATTGATATGAGCGCCACGGGCCTCGGCCGTCGCCTCATCCATGGCTTCGACGATTTGCCGGCTGCGCGGCAGGAAGCGCTCGCCGGCGTCGGTCAGGCTCAAGCGCCGCGTGGTGCGTTGCAGCAGACGCGCCTGTACATGTTCCTCCAGATCCGCCACCAATCGGGATACCTGCGCGGTCGACAGATCCAGCGCATCGGCAGCCCCGGTGAAACTGGCGCAGTCCACCACCCGGATGAACACGCGCAAGTTGTTAAGCACATCCATAAGTCCCCCTCGGGTGATGACTGTTACGTTTTATGTAAGGCTGCATCCGCCGTTCGCCCCTTTATCCGTCGGTGGCAAAGACTAAAATTCAGACATCAGAACCGACACGGAGCACGCCAACATGAAAACGTTGATCAGCCTGTTGCTGACCGTCATCGCCACCTCGGCCATGGCCGCCGACAACGAGCCCCTCGCGGTCCTGTACAACCCGGCGCAGCCACTGGACATCGCCAAGGTGGTTTCTGTGTCCGACACGGCGACCGCGTGCGGGGTTGTACCGGCGACCATGGAGTATGTCGATCATCAGGGCCAGACCCACCGCGTGACCTATAACGTCATGGGTGATTGCACCAGCAATCTGTGATCACCAGGCTCACAGCAAGGTCCACGTGTAGCTGAGGATCAAGCGGTTCTCGTCGATATCACTGCGGTAGTTTGAACGCGCCATCGCGTTGCGCACACGGATGCCTAGGCCTTTGAGACTGCCGCTCTGCAACACATAGCCGATGTCCAGGTCACGCTCGCGATCCTTGCCTTCAAAGCCCTTGCCGGTATCGACATTGTTGCCGCTGATGTAGCGCACGGTACTGGTCAGCCCCGGTACGCCGAGCGCCGCGAAATCGTAGTCGTAGCGCGCCTGCCAGGAACGTTCATCGGTGAAAGCGAACTCGTAGGTCGGCACTTCGTTGCCCAGCGGCGAGATGTTGGCAAACACCCGTGGAAATGCACTGTCACCGAACATGCCCTGATAGCCGACGTAAAACGTATGGCCGCCACGCTTGGCCGACAGCAACGAGAAGAACGCCTGGTTGTCGATGTTGCCCAGCAGTTTCTTGCCGTCCTCGCGCGAATCGTAGTAACCGAGGTTGGCGCCGAGGATCCAGTTGCCCACCGGCTCGCTGTGCTTGAGGCCCAGGAAGCGCTGGTTATAGATGTCTTCCAGTTGCCCGTACCAGGCGCTGACCGAGCTGCGCTTGTCGTTGAAGACATAATCAGCGCCAGCAAAATTGAAACCGTCACTGCTGACCTGGCGCTGCGGCACATGACCGAGCATGGCTTGCATCTTTTCGTCGCCAGCCTCGTTGCGCAGGCTGGTTGAACTCAAGTGGCCACCCTGTAGCGTCAGGCCATTGATCTCGTTGGAAGTGATGCTTGCGCCCTGATAACTCGGCGGCAACAGGCGAATATCGCTGAATGCCAACACCGGCAGATTGGGTTGCAGCTCACCGACTTTCAGCTCGGTTTTGGAGTAGCGCATCTTCAACGCGCCTTCCAGGCGGCTGTAGTTATCCGCCGCGCGGCCGTCGCCCTGCACCGGCAGCAAACCGGTATTGGTCCGGTCCGGAGCGCTGTCGAGCTTGAGGCCGAGCAAGCCGATGACGTCCACCCCAAACCCGACGGTGCCCTGGGTGTATCCGGACTTCACGTTGAGGATGAAACCCTGGGCCCACTCTTCAGCCTTCGATTGCTGGTTGGCGCCAACGATGTCGGAATAGTCGCGGCTGAAGTAGTAATTGCGCGCCTGCAACGTCGCGGTGGTGTCTTCGACAAAGCCTTTTTCAGCGGCCATCGCACCCGTGGAAAAACTCGAGACGACAGCCAGGGACAACGCCGAACCGGTTGTTGGGAGAATCTGTTTCATCGTTTTTCTCTTATTGTTATTGATCGACTGATTGAAGGACTTCAGTTGCAGTGGATTTGCGAGGGAGAACGGGACGACGGGCGCTCAACAGCACATGGGTGACCATGCCGAAAATCAGCCCCCAGAACGCCGCGGACAAACCGAACAACGACATGCCCGAAGCCGTGACCAGAAAGGTCACCAGCGCGGCTTCACGATCGCTCGGCACCGCCATCGCTCCCGTCAACGCACCGGCAATGGCGGCGAACAAGGCCAGCCCGGCCAGCGCCGCAATCAACTCTTTGGGGAACGCTGAAAACAGCGAGACCAGCGTGGCGCCAAAGATCCCCAACAGCAGGTAGCACAGGCCGCCGACGACCCCGGCCACGTAGCGTTTGCGAGGTTCTTCGTGGGATTCTCGACCGGTGCAGATCGCCGCGGTGATCGCCGCCAGATTCAGTCCATGGCAACCAAACGGCGCCAGCAATGCCGTGCCCAGCGCGCTACTGGCGATGATCGGGCTCGCCGGCGTTGGATATCCACTGGCGCGCAGCACCGCCATGCCGGGCACGAACTGACCGGTCAGCGCCACCATCACCAGCGGCAAGGCGATGTTCAGGATCGCGCCCAGGCTGAACTCGGGCGTAATCCACACCGGCGTAGCCAGGCCGATCACCAGCGCTTCACGATGCAAATCACCGCTGAACGCGGCGATCGAACACCCCACCAGCAGCACCATCATCACCGCATAACGCGGCATCACCCGCTTGCAGATCAGGTAGCAGGCAAACATCGCCAGGACCAGCAACGGTTTGTGCTGCATCGACACAAACAACCCGGTGCCGAAACTGAACAGGATCCCCGCCAGCATCGCCGCCGCGATGGCTGCGGGCAGCTTGCTGATGATCCGGTCGAAAGCGCCCGAGAGGCCAACCGCGAAAATGATCAGGCTGCTGACCAGATAAGCCCCCACCGCCTCTGCCATGGAAATTTCCGGCAACAGCGTCACCAGCAACGCCGAGCCCGGCGCCGACCAGGCGATGATCACCGGAACGCGGTAGCGCAGGCTCAAACCGATACCGAGCACGGCGCTGCCAATGGAGATCGCCCAGATCCAGGACGACAACACTTCCCGCGAAAGATGAGCCGCTTCTGCCGCCTGAAAGATGATCACCAACGGGCCGGCATAGGAAATCACCGTGGCAATGAATCCAGCCACGGTGGCTGACAACGAGAAGTCCTGGAAAAACGCTTTCATGATTCAGGCACCGGTCGCTGACAATGCTGGGTTGACGCCAGCAGCGCTACGTTGGCTGCTGATGGCGAACACGGTCATGGCCAGGGCTGCCACCGCACCGGGCAAGGCAAACGCCATGAAGTTCAGTTGCAGGGGCAAGCTGATCCCGAGCAAGGCGCCGCCCAGCAGCGGACCGACGATGGCCCCGTTGCGCCCAATGCCCGACGCCCAGCCCAGACCGGTTGAACGAATCGTCATGGAATAAAACTGCGCGGCGCAGGCGTACAAAAGAATCTGCGAGCCAATGGTGGTGGCACCCGCAATGGCGATCAGCAGGTACAACACCGGCATCGGGCTGTTGAAGCCCAACAGCGTGATCGACACCGCCGCCAAGGCGAAAAACACCGCCAGCACCCGCGGCAGATTGAGTTTGTCGCCCAGCACCCCGCCACCGACCGCGCCGAAAATCGCCCCGAAGTTCAACACCAGCAGGAACGACAGGCTCGAACCCAGGCTGTAACCGGCGTTGGCCATCAGTTTCGGCAGCCAGGAACTCAGCGCGTACACCATCAACAGACAGCAGAAAAACGCCAGCCACAGCATCAACGTGCGCAGCGCACGGCCTTCATGGAACAACTGCAACACCGGGGTGCCCGTGCCTTTCACTTCGGCCATGTGCAATTGATCGGACGTTTGCGCGACGTAGGCCGGATCAATCCGCTGGAGAATATTGCGCGCCCGTTCATTACGCCCCTGACGCAACATGAAGCCCACCGATTCGGGCAGGAAATACATGATCAGCGGCAACAACAGCAACGGCAGGATCGCCACGTAAAACACCGACTGCCATCCAAAACTCGGGATCAGCACAATGCCCAGCCCGGCGGACAGCATGCCGCCCACCGAGTAACCGCTGAACATGATCGCGACCAACGTGCTGCGGATTTTTTTCGGCGCGTACTCGTTCATCAGCGCCACGACATTAGGCATCACGCCGCCAATGCCAAGCCCGGCAATGAAGCGACACAGTCCGAACTCCGTGGGGTTGCGGGCGAATCCGTTGAGCACGGTGAAACCACTGAAGAGCATCACGCAGATCGTGATGGCTTTCTTGCGGCCGATCCTGTCCGACAGCGGTCCGAAGAACAGCGCGCCGAACATCATGCCGAACAGTGCATAGCTACCCAGTGCACCCGCTTGCAGAGGACTGAGCCCCCACTCTTTCATCAGCATCGGCAAGACCACGCCGTAGATCACCAGATCGTAACCGTCGAAGATGATGATCAGGGCACACCAGAACAGCACCATCCAGTGAAAGCGGTTGAAGCGAGCGTTGTCGATAACCTCATGTACGTCGATCTTGCGCATGGCATATATCTCTTGTTGTTGTTTTTTTAGAGCGGCGGTAACACGGCTTACGTCCGTACAGCCGAGGGTAGAGCCGCCCGATACGTGGCAATAGCCAGTGAGCGCAGATCACTATCCGTTTTGTGCAGGGCCCTGGAACGGGCATGGGAACGGAAGGCATTGAGCCTCTCCGATAAATTGTCTTCTTTGCGATCACATTTGAACGCTAAGCTTGGGCCTATGGATGACTCAGATTATTTACGCCTGCTGACCATCGCGGCCGAGCAAGCCAACGCATTTCTGTCCAATGCCCGCAAATGGGAGCGTGAGCGTTGGGTTTGCCAGCGCCTGCTGCAAGGCTTGAACATTCCCTATCGTGCCGATGAATTCGCCCCCGCCGGGGAGCCGCCTGATGTGTTGTTTCGCGATGCCAGTTTCGAGGTGTTCTTCGTGCTCGACGAGGGCCGGCGCCTCAACGATGAATGGCGCGACGAACTGCAGCGCCGACGTAGCGCGTTTTCCCTGAGTCAACTGGTGCGCCGCGAGGCCAAGCCACGACGTATCCCCGCCAACGAGTTCTTGCTGCGATTGGCGCCGACTTTGCGCAAAAAAGCGCACAACTACAAAGAGCGCGGCATGGATCTGGGTGAGCTGGACATCATTGCCTTCGCCAGCCTCAAACGCGAAGTGCTGGACCTCAACAGCCATTTTCCGCCGCCGACCGAATACCTGCGACAGGGCTGGCGTTCGCTGTCATTGGTTGGGCCGACATTCGCCCGCGTGCTGTTCGCTCACCCGGATGCGCCGGACTTCTTGCGCAGCAACCTGGGGCGCAGCATTGTTTTTGATGTCGGGATCAGTCTGTGAGCCTCGAGCCTTTCTCCGGTCAGCAGCTAAGCTGCGTTCACAGCTGAATATTTTCCCTGTAGCTTCTACACATTCAGCAACGTCTACCCCTGACGAGGCCCGATATGACCAGCCGCCTGAACCCCGACGACCAAAAGCATGTCGAAGAGTACCTGCAGTTGTCCCAGCACCAAGTCGAGCGCCGGCCTTTCCGGCCGTGGATGCTCCTTGTACTGGTCTTGGCAGTGACCATTGGTCTGGGCTTGTTGAGCCGACTTATCAGTTACCTGACGCTATGAGCAGCCTCGCGCTCGCTCGGGTAATTGCACCGATTTCCTTTAGCCTTGCGAGTTATCCCCATGTCCCATCGTATTGTCATTGTCGGCGGCGGCGCCGGCGGTCTGGAGTTGGCTACCCGTCTGGGTAAGACTCTGGGCAAGCGCGGCACAGCCAGCGTGATGCTGGTCGACGCGAACCTGACCCACATCTGGAAACCGTTGTTGCACGAAGTGGCGGCCGGTTCCCTGAACTCTTCCGAAGATGAACTCAACTATGTCGCCCAGGCCAAATGGAACCACTTCGAGTTCCAGCTGGGGCGCATGAGCGGGCTCGATCGCGCGAAGAAAAAAATCCAGCTGGCCGCCACCTATGACGAAGCTGGTGTGGAGCTGGTGCCGGCCCGCGAAGTGCCTTACGACTCGCTGGTGATCTCAGTCGGCAGTACCACCAACGATTTCGGCACCCAGGGCGCGGCGCAACACTGCCTGTTCCTCGACACCCGCAAACAGGCCGAGCGCTTCCACCAGCAATTGCTCAATCACTATTTGCGCGCTCACGCCGGTCAGACCGACACGATCGAGCAAATCAGCGTGGCCATCGTCGGCGCCGGTGCCACCGGAGTCGAGCTGGCCGCCGAACTGCACAACGCCGCCCATGAATTGGCAGCCTATGGCCTGGACCGGATCAAACCGGAAAACATGCACATCACCTTGATCGAAGCCGGGCCACGGGTATTACCCGCGCTGCCGGAGCGCATCGGCGGGCCTGTGCATAAAACCCTGGAGAAACTCGGGGTCAACGTCATGACCAATGCTGCGGTCAGCGAAGTGACGGCCGACAGCCTGATCACCGCCGACGGCAAAGTGATCAACGCTAGCCTGAAGGTCTGGGCGGCGGGGATTCGCGCACCGGGTTTCCTCAAGGACATCGATGGCCTGGAAACCAACCGCATCAATCAGCTGCAAGTGCTGCCGACCCTGCAGACCACCCGTGACGAGAACATCTTCGCCTTCGGTGACTGCGCCGCCTGCCCGCAACCGGGCAGCGACCGCAATGTGCCGCCACGTGCCCAGGCCGCTCACCAACAGGCTTCGTTGCTGGCCAAATCGCTGAAACTGCGCATCGAAGGCAAGGCGCTGCCGGAGTACAAGTACACCGACTACGGCTCGCTGATCTCACTGTCGCGTTTTTCGGCTGTGGGTAACCTGATGGGTAACCTCACCGGCAGCGTGATGCTCGAGGGCTGGCTGGCGCGGATGTTCTACGTGTCGCTGTACCGCATGCACCAGATGGCGCTGTACGGGCCGTTCCGCACGGCAATGCTGATGCTGGGCAGCAAGATCGGGCGCGGGACTGAGCCTCGCTTGAAGCTGCATTAAGATCCTCGACGCCTGACAGGGCCTCTTCGCTGGCAAGCCAGCTCCTACAGGACCGCATCAATCTTGTAGGAGCTGGCTTGCCAGCGAAGCTTCTCATGGCCCCCACAAAAAACCGAAACAAAAAAAATCCCCGTATCTTTCGATACGAGGATTTTTAATATGGTCGGGGTAAGGGGATTCGAACTCCTGACATCCTGCTCCCAAAGCAGGCGCGCTACCGGACTGCGCTATACCCCGGTAAAAAAAAGGCACCTTTGAAAGGCGCCTTCTTCGATCAGCGCTTTTGGCCTCTGATCTTAAGATTCGATTCCAGCGCTAACTGGTTTCAAAAATGGTGGGTCGTGTGGGATTCGAACCTACGACCAATTGGTTAAAAGCCAACTGCTCTACCAACTGAGCTAACGACCCAAAAATGGTCGGGGTAAGGGGATTCGAACTCCTGACATCCTGCTCCCAAAGCAGGCGCGCTACCGGACTGCGCTATACCCCGGTTTGAAATTGGCTCCGTGACCAGGACTCGAACCTGGGACCCAATGATTAACAGTCATTTGCTCTACCGACTGAGCTATCACGGAACTACACATTTCAATTTACAACTTTGAAGCTTTACAGCGTTCTCTTCGACCCGTCCGCATCGCTGCGTTCGTGTGTCTGAGGCGCGCTATTCTACAATCTTCAGCACCTCTGTCAACCCCCTAAATTGCTTTCAAGTTAATGATTTGCAACTTATTTTGGATTCCTGCTTGGGGAGCGGAAACCCTGGCGGGTGACTTACTGCGGGGCGCACTTTACAAGCCTTTTCCTTTGAGTTCAACAGCCTAACGAAAAAAAGGCCTCGCAATGCGAGGCCAGTTGTAGGAGCGAGCTTGCTCGCGAAGAATTCACGAGCGCCGCGTTGAGCCAGCCAACCCGCGTTATCGTTAACGACCTTCGCGAGCGAGCTCGCTCCTACAGGTGTGGTAGCGGATCAGACAAAGACGATTTCGTCGTTTTCCACCACACCGTGAGCGGTATCGCCCGGCATGAATCGACCGGACAGGATCAGCTGCGCCAGCGGGTTCTCGATCCAGCGCTGGATAGCGCGCTTGAGCGGCCGTGCGCCATACACCGGGTCGTAACCGACCGCGATCAGCTTGTCCATGGCTTCAGGGCTGAGCTCAAGCTTCAGCTCCCGCTCGGTCAGACGGCTGCGCAGACGACCCAACTGGATCTCGGTAATGCCGGCGATCTGATCCCGCGCCAAGGGCTCGAAGATCACCACTTCGTCGACCCGGTTGATGAACTCCGGCCGGAAGTGGCTGGAAATCGCGTCCATCACCGCTGCACGCTGCGCCTCACGATCACCGACCAGTTCCTGGATCTGCACCGACCCCAGGTTGGAGGTCATGACAATCACGGTGTTCTTGAAATCCACCGTGCGGCCATGGCTGTCAGTCAGGCGACCGTCTTCGAGCACTTGCAGCAGGATGTTGAACACATCCGGGTGCGCCTTCTCGACCTCGTCCATCAGGATCACCGAATACGGCTTGCGACGCACGGCCTCGGTCAGGTAACCGCCCTCTTCGTAGCCCACGTAGCCTGGTGGCGCACCGATCAAGCGAGCCACGGAATGTTTCTCCATGAACTCGGACATGTCGATCCGCACCATCGCCTCTTCAGTATCAAAGAGGAACTCGGCCAGCGCCTTGCACAGCTCGGTTTTACCGACACCGGTCGGGCCGAGGAACATGAACGAGCCACTCGGGCGATTCGGGTCGGACAACCCGGCGCGGGAACGCCGCACAGCGTTGGAAACCGCAACCACCGCTTCGTCCTGGCCGATCACACGCTGGTGCAACAGGCTTTCCATTTTCATCAGCTTTTCGCGCTCGCCTTCGAGCATCTTCGACACCGGAATACCGGTCCACTTCGAAACGACTTCGGCGATCTCCTCTTCAGTCACCTTGCTGCGCAGCAACTGGTTTTCGGCTTTGCCATGCTGGTCGACCATTTGCAGGCTGCGTTCCAGATCCGGGATCACCCCGTACTGCAACTCGGCCATGCGGTTCAGGTCGCCTTTACGGCGGGCTGCTTCCAGTTCCTGACGGGACTGTTCGATTTTCTGCTGGATCTGCGCCGACCCCTGAACCTCGGCTTTCTCCGAGTTCCAGATTTCTTCCAGATCCGAGTACTCACGCTCATGCCGAGCGATTTCTTCCTGCAATTTTTCCAGACGCTTCTTCGCCGCGTCGTCGCTTTCTTTCTTCAGCGCCTGGGATTCCACCTTCAGCTGAATCAGGCGACGCTCCAGACGGTCCAGCACTTCCGGCTTGGAGTCGATCTCCATGCGGATGCGGCTGGCGGCTTCATCGATCAGGTCGATGGCCTTGTCCGGCAACTGCCGGTCCGTGATGTAGCGATGGCTGAGCTTGGCCGCGGCTATGATCGCGCCGTCGGTAATCGCCACCTTGTGGTGAACCTCATAACGCTCCTTGAGGCCACGCAGGATGGCGATGGTGTCTTCTTCGCTCGGCTCGTCCACCAGCACTTTCTGGAAACGTCGCTCGAGAGCGGCGTCCTTCTCTATGTATTGGCGGTACTCGTTGAGCGTGGTGGCGCCCACGCAGTGCAGCTCACCACGGGCCAGGGCCGGCTTGAGCATGTTGCCCGCATCCATCGAGCCTTCGCCTTTACCGGCACCGACCATGGTATGCAGCTCGTCGATGAACAGAATGATCTGCCCTTCCTGCTTCGACAGTTCATTGAGCAATGCTTTGAGGCGCTCTTCGAACTCGCCGCGATACTTGGCACCAGCGATCAGCGCCCCCATGTCCAGGGACAGCAGGCGCTTACCCTTGAGGCCGTCCGGCACTTCGCCGTTGATGATGCGCTGGGCCAGGCCTTCGGCGATGGCGGTCTTACCCACGCCAGGCTCACCGATCAGCACCGGGTTGTTCTTGGTCCGACGTTGCAGCACCTGGATGGTCCGGCGAATTTCATCGTCACGGCCGATCACCGGATCGAGTTTGCCGTCTTCGGCGCGCTTGGTCAGGTCGACGGTGTATTTATCCAGGGCCTGGCGCGCCTCTTCGTGGTTCGGGTCGTTGACCGCCTCACCACCACGCAGGTTGTTGATTGCGTTCTCCAGGGCTTTCTTGCTCACACCCTGACCGAGCAACAGTTTTCCGAGCTTGCTGTTCTCGTCCATGGCGGCGAGCAGCACCAGTTCGCTGGAGATGAACTGGTCGCCCTTCTGCTGGGCCAGACGATCGGCCTGATTGAGCAGGCGCGCCAGATCCTGCGACATGTTCACGTCGCCGGTCGGGTTCTGGATTTTCGGTAGCTGGTCGAGCTCTTTGGTCAACTCTTTACGCAGGCTGTTGACGTCGAAGCCCACCTGCATCAGCAGGGGTTTGATCGAGCCGCCCTGCTGTTCGAGCAAGGCTTGCATCAAGTGCGCCGGTTCAATGGCCGGATGATCGTGGCCGACAGCCAGGGATTGGGCATCGGACAACGCTAACTGCAATTTGCTGGTTAAACGGTCTATACGCATGGGTCACCTTCCTTTTGAGCAGGCCGGACCTATAAAACATCCTGAATGAAGAAACCTGCCAGATAGCACAATAGATGTGGTCGATTCTGGGAGTTTCAAGCGTCGTGACGTTGATGCAGGTCAGGCAAGTCTAGCGTTCGAGCCAGATCAAGGAAGCAAATCGACCGGTACGAGGATTTCGCCGGTAAGAGAAGAAGCGCGGATCGGTTACTGTGCAGAATCCGCCACCATAGACTGCGGTGACACCGCGAACCGCCAGACGCAAGCGGGCCAGCATATAGATGTCGGCCATGAACTTGCCGGCGTTTACGCTTGGCACAAAAGCCTCAGCCGCTTGCGGCAACTGTGTCACGAAGGTTTCGCGTACCTCCGGGCCAACCTCAAAGGCTTTCGGACCAATGGCCGGACCCAGCCACACCAACACATCGGCAGGAGGTACAGCCAGACTGTCGAGCGTGGCTTCCAGCACACCCGCCGCCAACCCGCGCCAACCGGCATGAGCCGCTGCGACTCGAGTGCCGGCGCGGTCGCAAAACAATGCTGGCAGGCAGTCAGCAGTCATCGCCGCACAGGCGATACCGGGTGTCGACGTCCAACTGGCATCGGCAGTGTCCACCCGGCCCGGATCGGCATGGGCCACGACGATGCCGTGGACCTGCTGCAGCCAGGCCGGTTGCATGGAGAAATGATCGGTAAGGCGACGGCGATTCTCGGCAACAGCTTCAGGGCTGTCGTCGACGTGATCGCCGAGGTTGAGGCTGTCGAACGGCGCCACACTGACGCCGCCCGCACGGGTGGTTACACAGGCTTTGACCCCGGCCGGCGCGGGCCAGTCAGGAATCAGCCAGTCACTCATCCGATGAACGCCTCGCGGTCTTGCTTGAGCAGGGTCAGCAGCCAGACGAAGTCTTCCGGCAACGGCGATTCCCAGCTCATGCGCTTACCGGTGGTCGGATGATCCAGTTCCAGGAAACGCGCATGCAGCGCCTGACGCGGGAAGTTTTTCAGGGATTCGACCATGGTTGGGTTGGCTGCCGGCGGAATACGGAAACGACCACCGTAGGCGGGATCTCCGACCAACGGGTAGTTGATGTGCGCCATGTGCACGCGAATCTGGTGCGTACGGCCGGTTTCCAGCTTCACCCGCACGTGGGTGTGGGAGCGGAAACGCTCTAGCACGCGGTAATGGCTGACGGCTTGCTTGCCACCTTCCATCACGGCCATGCGCTGGCGCTGCTGGCCGTGACGACCGATCGGCGCGTTGATCTTGCCGCCTGCGGTCACTACACCGATCACGATGCACTCGTAGATCCGGCTGACGCTACGGCTCTGCAACTGTGTCACCAACTGCGTCTGCGCTTGAATGGTCTTGGCCACCACCATCAGACCGGTGGTGTCCTTGTCCAGGCGATGCACGATACCGGCGCGGGGCACATTGATGATGTCCGGCACGTGGTGCAGCAAGGCGTTGAGCAGAGTGCCATCGGCATGACCGGCAGCCGGGTGTACCACCAGGCCCGCAGGCTTGTTGATCACCAGGATGTCGTCGTCTTCGTAGACGATGTCCAGGGCAATGTCTTGAGCGACCCATTCGCCCTGAGCTTCCTGCTCGGCAGTCAACTCAAGGATGGCGCCGCCATGGACGATGTCTCGCGGGCGGATAACCGCCCCATCCACAGTCAGGCGGCCGTCTTTGATCCAGGCGGAAAGGCGCGAGCGCGAGTGCTCAGCGAATAATTGTGCGGCGACTTGATCGAGGCGTTGGCCGCCCAATTCGGACGGCACCTCTGCGCGAAGTTCAATTTTATCGGACATGCTCAGACTAGGCGTCGGCACAGCCTTTGGTTTCGGCTGCGCGCTTGTGGTTAAATACGGCGTCTTTTGCCCCGAGGCTATTCAACGGGGCGTTCATCATAACAGGACGGCCACGCCCAAGACAGCGGCCGTCATAGGGACGCAAGCCGCCATGCAAGTGAAACACCTGCTGCTGATCGCCATCCTCGCATTGACCGCTGCTTGCTCATCGAAGGAAGTCGTAGACGAAAACCTCAGTGAAGTCGAGCTGTACCAACAGGCTCAAAACGACCTGGACAACAGTAGCTACACCAGTGCCATTGCCAAGCTGAAGGCTCTGGAATCGCGTTATCCGTTCGGTCGTTATGCCGATCAGGCGCAACTCGAACTCATCTACGCCAACTACAAGAACACCGAGCCAGAAGCGGCCAAGTCCGCTGCGGAGCGCTTCATTCGTCTGCACCCACAGCATCCGAACGTCGATTACGCCTACTACCTCAAGGGCCTGACTTCTTTCGACCAGGACGTCGGCCTGCTGGCGCGCTTCCTGCCGCTGGACATGACCAAGCGTGACCCGGGCGCCGCCCGCGACTCCTACAACGAGTTCGCCCAGCTGACCAGCCGCTTCCCGAACAGCCGCTACGCGCCAGACGCCAAGCAGCGCATGATTTATCTGCGCAACCTGCTGGCGGCCTACGAAATTCACGTGGCCGACTACTACCTGACCCGTCAGGCCTATGTCGCCGCCGCGAACCGCGGTCGTTACGTGGTGGAAAACTTCCAGGAAACCCCTTCGGTCGGCGACGGCCTGGCGGTGATGACCGAAGCCTACCAGCGCCTGCATCTGGACGAACTGGCTGCCACCAGCCTGGAAACCCTGAAGCTCAACTACCCGAACCACCCGACGCTGGTGGACGGTCAGTTCGTGCCGACCGTGGCCGAAGCCGACAACCGTTCCTGGCTGAGCAAGGCGACCCTGGGCCTGATCGAGTCTCGTCCACCGCTGCCACCGGGCGAAACCCGCGCCAACCAGGACGTGCAGAGGCAGTTCCAGGACGCCAAGGACGCGATCCCGAGCGAGCTCAAACCTAAAGACGACAATGGCGAAGCGGTCGAAGAAGAAAATCACGAAGCGCAAGGCAACGACAGCGGCCGTTCGTGGTTCAGCCACATGACATTCGGCGTGTTCGACTGACACCTTGGTGTTTGTGTAAAAAAGGGAGACTTTTTCAAGTCTCCCTTTTTTATTTCAGCTTTATTACACTGTGCGCCTGACAGGTCCTTGGCTAAACTGCCGGATCATCAGTCGAAAAGCAGCTCACCATGCTTCGTTTATTGTTCTGGATTGCCCTGATTGCCGCTGCAGTATGGTTCTGGCGCAAATTCAAGGGGCAGGCCTCCACCCCCAAGCCCCCTGCCGAACGGGAAGCGGCGCCAATGGTCCGTTGCGCCCATTGCGGCGTTCACCTGCCCCGTGACCGTGCGCTGAGCCTCGACCAGCAATGGTATTGCAGCCAGGCTCATCTCGAGCAAGACAAGGGCTCCAGAGGCCGCTGACACCTCACCCGAAATGGCGACCGATTGAGAACTATCGCGCGCCCCCAAGGAACTGAAAGGCATCGATCGACGTCTGACGCAGATTATTCAAGATCACTCTCTGCGAATGAACCGGGTAATCGAAAACGTCCTGCACCTGCAGCGCCGCGAGCAAATGTCGCCGCTACGGCTCGACCTGAAATCACTGGAAATACTCGATAATGAAGGCCCAGCCCGCCATATCAAAGGCCTGGGGCTTTATCTGTCCGGCCAGCCGGGCGAAAGCATTCTGTCCCGCCTAGACTTCAAAGCACGCCAGGAAGACGGCTGCTTTTGCATGACCTATGCTCACGGACGAACCCCACGTTGAACACGAGACCACGACAAAAAGTCTTGATCGTCGATGACGAACCAGACATTCGCGAACTCCTGGAAATCACCCTGGGAAGGATGAAACTGGAGACGTTCAACGCCCGCAACGTCGGCGAAGCGCAATCCCTGCTCAAACGCGAAACCTTCGATCTATGCCTGACCGACATGCAGTTGCCGGACGGTACCGGCCTGGAGCTGGTGCAGCACATCCAGCAAAGCCACCCTCAGGTCCAGGTGGCAATGATCACTGCCTATGCCAGTCTCGAAACCGCGATCAATGTGCTCAAGGCCGGGGCATTCGACTTCCTGACCAAACCGGTGGACCTTACGCGCCTGCGTGAACTGGTCACCAGCGCCCTGCTGGTTCCTGCCCGCGGGGCTGGCATCAATCGATGTTTGTTGGGCGACTCATTACCCATGCGCAACCTGCGTAAACACATCACCAAACTGGCCAGCAGCCATGCGACGGTATACATCAGCGGAGAATCCGGCAGCGGCAAGGAGTTGGTCGCACGCCTGATCCACGATCAAAGCCCCCGCGCCAATCAGCCATTCATTGCGATCAACTGCGCGGCGATTCCTTCGGAACTGTTGGAGAGTGAGTTTTTCGGCCATCGCAAAGGTAGTTTCAGCGGCGCCATCGAAGACAAACCCGGCCTGTTCCAGACAGCTCACGGCGGCACGCTGCTCCTCGACGAAGTGGCTGACCTGCCGCTGACAATGCAAGTCAAACTGCTGCGCGCGATTCAGGAGAAAGCCGTACGCAGCGTCGGCGGGCAGCAGGAAGTGGCGGTGGATGTGCGCATTCTCTGCGCCACGCACAAGGACCTTGGCGCCGAAGTTGCCGCCGGACGATTTCGTCATGATCTTTACTACCGCTTGAACGTGATCGAACTCCCGGTGCCGCCCTTGCGCGAGCGTCGCGATGACATCGAAATGCTGGCCAGCCACATACTCAAGCGCCTGGCCGCCGATACCGGTCAACCTGCAGCGAGACTCCACCCCCAGGCCCTCGATGCGCTGAAAAGCTATCGCTTCCCGGGCAATGTGCGGGAACTGGAAAACATGCTGGAACGGGCGCACACACTGTGTGAGAACAAACAGATCGAAGCCGGCGACCTGCGCCTGGCTGAAGGCAACTGCGGGGCTGAAGGTGGCGTGCCGGACCTGACCCGGATCGACAATCTGGAAACCTACCTGGAAAACGTCGAACGCCAACTGCTGCTCCAGGCCCTGGAGGAAACCCGCTGGAACCGCACGGCGGCGGCTCAGCGGTTGAATCTGTCATTCAGGTCGATGCGTTACAGGCTCAAGAAGTTGGGATTGGATTGATGCTTTAAAAAGATCGCAGCCTGCGGCAGCTCCTACCTGGGAGCGTACATTCTGCAGGAGTTGCCGCAGGCTGCGATCTTTTGTGCTTGCTTCAAAGTCTTCCGGCAGGCGCATAAGGCGTCGGATCAATAATCGGCGCCCGGCCCAGCATCACATCGGCAAACAACTGGCATGATGCTGGCGCCAACACCAGCCCGTTACGGTAATGCCCGCAGTTGAGCCAGAGCCCGTCAAACCCCGGCACCGGGCCGATATAAGGAATGCCCTCGGGTGATCCCGGGCGCAATCCGGCCCAATGCCCCACCACTTCAGCATCGACCAGCGCCGGGATCAATTCCACCGCGGACGCCTTCAGGCTTTCCAGTGCCGACCCGGTCGGCGTCTTGTCAAAGCCTTCATGCTCCAGCGTACTGCCGATCAGTATGTGCCCGTCGCGCCGGGGAATCGCATAACGGCCCTTGGCCAGGACCATGCTCGGCAGGAAATCCGCCGCACACTTGTAGAGAATCATCTGCCCTTTCACCGGCTCGACCGGTAGCGTCAGATCAAGACTCTTGAGCAAGTCACCGCTCCAGGCACCCGCCGTCAAGACGACTTGATCGCCCAGGACAGTGCCTGTGGAGGTCTGTACGCCGACCACTTTGTTGCCGTCACGAACAAACCCGCTGACTTCGCACTGCTCATGAATCGTCACGTTCGGCAGCGCCAGCAAAGCGGCCTTGAGAGATTTCACCAGACGCGGATTGCGCACGTTGGCGACGTCGGCCATGTAGATCGCCCGGGAAAAACCACTGCCCAGCACCGGCACGGCGTCATGGGCCGCCGAAATATCCACCGCACTCAACGGACGATTTTCCCGGGCGGCCCATGCCAGCGCTTCAGCCTCGTCATCCAGATCCAGCCAGTACAGACCAGTGGTGTGCACTTCAGGATCAACACCGGTGGCGGCAAACAAGCGCTCGCCCAGTTGCGGGTAGAAGTCCTGGGACCAGTGAGCCAACGCGGTGACCGCTGGGCTGTAGCGCCACGGGTAAAGCGGCGAAACGATGCCGCCACCCGCCCAGGACGATTCCTGGCCGACGCTCGAGCGATCCAGCAGCACAACGCTTTGCACTTCGGAGGCGAGATTGAACGCCGTCAGCAAACCAATCACCCCACCGCCGACAATCACCACTTGCTGTTGCCTGGTCATGTTCTGATCCAATCGTTAAATAGACAGAGAGTGCAAAGGCACCCGAAAAAAACTCAGCGCCCCCAGCAGTCTTTGCTGGTCAGACCGGATTTTGCGTTGACCATGCCGAGGACCCCGGTATTGGTGATGGTCAGATCACCACACTTGTCAGTGGCCATGCTCGAGTCAGCCTTGCGCACCGCCGTCAACAGGAAGGTCTGGTCGGTCAGGGTCGTTGTGATGGCATAGTAATCATTGCCGGCACTGAGGCCCGTCGCATCGGTGTAGGCATTTTTCTGCGAGTAGAAGCGCTCCAGGAGCTGCGTCTGCTCCGAGAGCAGACCGGCTACCTCTGCGCGACGGCCCTTGTTCAGGTATTCGGTGAAACTCGGGGCAGCAATTGTCATGACAATCCCGATGATCGCAATCACGATCATGATTTCGATCAGGGTAAAACCGCGGTTGGAACTACGCATGCCTCAATTCTCACTCACTGTACTTGTCGCCACATGATGCGACGGCCGCCGCCGGATTTTTCCATCCCCGCAGTACCGTCGCCAGTGGAATCGTTCACGCCCCCGCCATTGTCGCTGGCGTCCTGGGTCGAATGCTCGCCGATAAAGATCACGCCATCGGATAGCGTGTCGCTGTTGTCGACCACTCCATCGGCATTGCTGTCGAGCATCTTAACGCTGATCGCCTCGGGCAGCTTCAGGCAGACGGCCTTCAACCCCTGATTGCTGTGGTAAAAACCGTACCAGTTGCCATTGGCCAGACAGGTTGGCCGGTTCAGCGCTGGCGAATCCGCTGAAGTAGCAGCGTGCACCGACACCGACAGGTTAAGCGCGACGACGAAACCAAATAGTTGTGACCATAACCTGACAGGTCGCTCAGTACTTCGCATAGATGCTCTCCACCACACTGCGCGAATGACCCGCGATGCCCACTGCCGTTACCCGATACAACGTTGCCGGGGTATTGATTGGCACATTCACCGCATTTTGGCTGACACCGATGTTTTGCACGCCATAAAAGCCCTTGCCCGATGCAATCCAGGTCACACCTGAAGACGCGTTGAAACCGGAAGCGGTAATAGTCGAAGACTCGGACGGTGGCGCGCATTGCACGATGCCGCTGCAAACAGGTAGTGCATAACTGTCCCATTGCACTGCACTCTCGCCCACCCGCAATGCGGCTTCGGCACTCTGAAACGACTGGTTGCGCAAGGCGACGCTACCGGCCATTTTTTCCTGCAAGGTGGCACTCTGCATCGATGAAAGACCAATCAGCGTCAGCAACAGCAAGAACACCAGGCTGACCAACAGTGCCATGCCGCGCTGGGTGTAACACATCATGGGAGACCGATTCATTGGCACCCTCTCATGGCAAACGGTTGCGCAGAGCGGCAACCACGTTGAAGGTTTGACCGCTCACCCGGTGGTTCGGATCGAAGAGGGTCAGGCTCAGGCGAACACTTCGAATCAGTGCGGGGTCCGAGGGATTGCTGCTGTAGCGCGAAGCAGCCAGATCAGTGGCCGTGCTGGCCAGGCCGAAGCTCACGTCGAAAGCGCTTACGTTGTCCACCAATACCTGAGGTGCTGCGGCCCCGCCTTTCATCAACAGCTGGTTGTTGCTGAAGCTGTAAATCAGCCGCCGGATCGGAAAGGCCAGTTGCCCTGCCACTGGCGTCGGACCGTCGCTGTAGGCCGTCGAATTGATTCGACAATCGGAAAGCACGGTCCAGTCCGGTTTGCTGCCATTGCCGCCGACATCCGCCGCAACCAGCGTCAACTTGCGGCCGCCGTTGTCCCAACGGATCGGTGCTACCTGACTGGCATGGAAATCCCTTTTCTTACTTGAATCGGTGATCGTTTCCAGGCAACCGAACATCCCGACCATGCGGATTTCCTGAATCATTTTGCTTAACACGAAACGTGCGTCCTCCTGCATGTTCGCGGCCGCGTTCTGGCTGAGATAAGTGTTCTTGGCCGCGATGAAAACCTGCACCACGCCCAGCACCACGATCAGGCTCAATGCCAGGGCGATCAGCAACTCGACCAGACTGAACCCCCTGCTGCGGCGACTCACGGGATCACCACCGGTTCAATGGCAGTGCGACTGCTCAGGACGAAGTTGCGCCGCGAATCGGCAGCCTTCGCAGCCCGTGAGTCGTCCCAGGTAATCGTGATGGTGTACACCTGCTGATTGACGCTGACACTGCCCGTCGCGGTGGCGCCGAGTGAACTGACAATGTTGGTGTTGAAGTCAAACAGGTCCTGATCCCGGGTAACGTCCGGATTGCCCGAAGCCGGCGGCGCAATGGTGTAGTCCGCAGCGGCATTGGCGCGAATGCGGTCCATCATGTCGTAGGCGATAAAGCTGGCCTGACTGGTCATGCGCGCGCTGTCCGTGTATTTCAACGCATTGAGCTGAAACGCCGCTGCCCCCAGCAACCCCACTCCCAGAATGACTAACGCCACCAGGACTTCGATCAGCGTCATGCCCTCTTGCGTGCGCTTGCTCCCTGCTTTCATCCGCAATTTCCACCCAATAGAATTCGTCCGTTCAAACACACCGTCAGCGTCCTGCCTTGTGCTCCCCGCCCATAGCTGATCACCACCTCTGAGGACGGTGATGACAATCCGCCCATACTGTTGAAATCGATGAAAGTCAGGCCTGAGGTTAGCGCCAGAGTTGCGCTGCTGCTCATCGCCGGAACAACCCGCAATACATTGGCCAAAGCGCCCGTACCGTCGTAAACCGCCAGCTCCCCGCTCCAGGCATCCCCACCGGCCGTCGGGCGCACCCGTGTGGTGTTGCCCCGATCGATGGCTTCGAGCCGGGCAAAATTCAGGGCTCGTCGCAGGTCAGCGATTTCAGTATCAGCCCTGGTTGTTTGCGTCGAGCGGGTAAACGCCGGAACAGCCAGAGTCAGCAAAATCAGAAGGATCGCGAGCGCGACCAGCAACTCGATCAGCGTGAAACCTTTTGTAGGATGATCCATCGGGGCCTTCTGTTTCCTTCAGCTATACCTGCCCTTACGCGGCACAACATTCGAGCGATGCGGTGCGTTTGCGTTGGCATTTCTCGCGCAGGGATTGCGCGAGCCACAGCACGCCACGGAGGGATATGTCATGCGGCAACAAGGCTTCAGCCTGATCGAACTGCTCATGGGACTGGCAATTACGGGAATTGTTCTGCATTTGGTCAGCCCGACATACGGAGCACTCATCGAGTCGAACCAAAGAGAGCAAGCGGCACAGGCTCTTTTCAGCGGTATTCGCACCGCCCGGACTGAAGCCATCGTCCGCAACCAGGCCGTGGTGATTCACGGCATCAATGGCGACTGGAGCCAAGGCTGGCGGATGATTCTGGATATCAGCGGCAAGGGGGAGATGGACAGCGACAATCCACTGCTGGCCGAACGCCAGAGCGGCGCACGCGTGTCGATTGTGGGGAACGGTACGGTCGAAAGCTCAATACGCTTCAGAGGTCAGGGCGAGTCACTGTTTGGAGGGACATTGCACATTTGCGCCGTTCGCGACCCGGTGAGCCAACATCAAGTGGTGTTGGCACGGACCGGTCGCGTCAGCCTGCGCAACGACAAGGCTGAGCAGGCGTTATGCAAAGAAAGGAATAAATTCAGAGCAACGAGCGAACGCGCAGTTCTTTAGGCATCGAGAACGTGATGTTCTCCTCGCGACCGGCCAGTTCATCGGCACCGGTAGCCCCCCAGGCCTGCAACTGCTGGATCACGCCGCGCACCAGGACTTCCGGGGCAGAGGCGCCAGCGGTGATGCCGATATGCTCGACACCGTCGAACCAGCTCTTTTGCAGGTCTTCGGCACCGTCGATCAGGTAGGCCGGAGTGGACATGCGTTCCGCCAATTCGCGCAAGCGATTGGAGTTGGAGCTGTTCGGGCTGCCGACCACCAGCACCACGTCGCACTCGTCGGCCAGTTGCTTGACCGCGTCCTGACGGTTTTGCGTGGCATAGCAAATGTCGTCCTTGCGCGGCCCACCGATGGCCGGGAAGCGCGAACGCAGAGCGTCTATAACGCGGCTGGTATCGTCCATCGACAAGGTGGTCTGGGTCACGAAGGCGAGCGTTTCAGGGTTGTTCACCTGCAACGCCGCGACATCTTTCTCGTCTTCGACCAGGTAGATCGCGCCACCACTGCTGGCATCGTACTGGCCCATGGTGCCTTCGACTTCCGGGTGACCGGCGTGGCCGATGAGAATGCACTCTCGGCCGTCACGGCTGTAGCGCGCCACCTCAATGTGGACTTTGGTCACCAGCGGGCACGTGGCGTCGAACACTTTCAGCCCACGGCCAGCCGCTTCGCTGCGCACAGCCTGGGAAACGCCGTGGGCACTGAAGATCACAATGACGTCGTCCGGCACCTGGTCCAGCTCTTCGACGAAGATCGCACCACGGGAGCGCAGGTCTTCGACGACAAACTTGTTGTGAACCACTTCATGGCGCACGTAGATCGGTGGCCCGAAGACTTCCAGGGCGCGGTTGACGATTTCGATCGCCCGGTCCACACCGGCGCAGAAGCCACGGGGATTGGCGAGTTTGATTTGCATGCTGTGCCTCGTGTCTTGCCCTGTAGGAGCGAGCTTGCTCGCGAAATCCTAAAGGACACCGCGTTAATTCAGAAGAACGCGTATTCGTTAACGATCATCGCGAGCAAGCTCGCTCCCACTGAAAAGCAGTTACAGCGCTTTGACGGAAATGATTTCCACGTCAAAGGTCAGCGTCTTGCCAGCCAGCGGGTGGTTGAAGTCGATGGTCACTTGCGCATCATCGAACTCTTTCACCACGCCTGGCAATTCAGTATTGGCCGCATCGTTGAAGATCACCAGCAAGCCAGGCGACAGTTCCATGTCCTGGAACTGCGAGCGCGGGATGATCTGCACGTTTTGCGGGTTCGGCTGGCCGAAAGCGTTTTCCGGCTCGATGCTCAGCGTACGCTTGTCACCGGCCTTGAAACCGAACAGGGCCGCTTCGAAACCTGGCAACAGGTTGCCGTCACCGACCTTGAAGGTCGCCGGGGCCTTGTCGAAGGTGCTGTCCACGGTGTCGCCGTTCTCCAGGCGCAATGCGAAATGCAAGGTGACTTCCGTGTTCTGGCCGATGCGTTGCTCAGCCAATACCTGTTCAGTCATGAACGGTTTCTCCGGTCTTTTTACTTTTGAACATATCCAGTGCCAGCATGACAGCACCAACCGTGATTGCACTGTCGGCAAAGTTGAACGCCGGGAAATACCAGCGGTTCTGCCAATGCACCAGAATGAAATCGATCACATGGCCCAGGGCAATGCGGTCATACAGATTGCCCAGTGCGCCGCCGAGTACCAGTGCCAGCGCAACCGCCAGCCAGGTCTCGTTGCGCCCCAGACGCTTGAGCCACACCACCAGCACCGCACTGACCACGACAGCGATCAACGCGAACAGCCAGCGCTGCCAGCCGGAGCTGTCAGCCAGAAAGCTGAACGCCGCACCGGTGTTATAAGCCAGGGTCCAGCTGAAGTAATCGGGGATCACCACGATTTGCTGGTACATCGCAAGCTTGCCTTCGAAGTAGAACTTGCTGGCCTGGTCGATGACCAGGACCAGCAAACTCAACCAGAGCCAGCTCAGCCGTCCGAAACGGCCAACGGCATTAGGCATAGTGACGGACCTCGCCAGCGCCGCTGATGTTATCCACGCAACGGCCGCAGATTTCCGGATGCTCCGGGTTCACACCGACGTCTTCACGGCAGTGCCAGCAACGGGCGCACTTGGCGAAGGCCGACTTGACGATCTTCAGCTTCAGGCCGCTGACTTCTGTGACCACGGCATCGGCCGGTGCCTGCACCAATGGCGCGACACTGGCGGTCGAAGTGATCAGCACGAAGCGCAGTTCGTTGCTCAGCTTGGCCAGGTCGGCAGTCAGCGCATCTTCGGCGAACAGCGTCACTTCGGCTTGCAGGTTGCCACCGACAGCCTTGGCCGCGCGCTGGATTTCCATTTCCTTGTTGACCGCGACCTTGACCGCCATGATCCGGTCCCAGTAAGCGCGATCCAGCTCGAAGCCTTGCGGCAATTCGGTCAGGCCTTCGTACCAGGTGTTGAGCATGACGGACTCGTTACGCTCGCCCGGCAGGTACTGCCACAGTTCGTCGGCGGTGAACGCCAGGATCGGCGCGATCCAGCGCACCAACGCCTCGCAGATGTGGAACAGCGCGGTCTGGCACGAACGACGGGCCTTGCTGTCGGCGCCAGTGGTGTACTGACGGTCCTTGATGATGTCGAGGTAGAAGCCGCCCAGTTCCTGCACGCAGAAGTTGTGGATCTTCGAGTACACGTTCCAGAAGCGGTATTCGCCGTAGTGCTCTTGCAGCTCGCGTTGCAGCAGCAGGGTACGGTCTACGGCCCAACGGTCCAGAGCCAGCATTTCTTCGGCTGGCAGCAGGTCGGTGGCCGGGTTGAAGCCGGTCAGGTTCGAAAGCAGGAAACGCGCGGTGTTACGGATACGCCGGTAGGCGTCCGCACTGCGTTGCAGGATCTGCTCGGAAACCGCCATTTCACCCGAATAGTCGGTCGAAGCAACCCACAGACGCATGATATCGGCGCCCAGGGTGTCGTTGACTTTCTGTGGCGCGATCACGTTGCCCAAAGACTTGGACATCTTGCGGCCGGACTCGTCGACAGTGAAGCCGTGAGTCAGCAGTTCGCGATACGGTGCGTGGTTGTCGATGGCGCAACCGGTCAGCAGCGACGAGTGGAACCAGCCACGGTGTTGGTCCGAGCCTTCCAGGTACAGGTCGGCGCGCGGGCCGGCTTCGTGGCCCATCGGGTGCGAACCGCGCAGGACGTGCCAGTGCGTGGTACCCGAGTCGAACCAGACGTCCAGGGTGTCGCTGATCTTGTCGTATTGCGGCGCTTCATCGCCCAGCAGCTCGGCGGCGTCCAGCTTGAACCAGGCCTCGATGCCTTCGACTTCAACGCGCTTGGCAACGATTTCCATCAGCTCGACGGTACGTGGGTGCAGCTCACCGCTTTCCTTGTTCAGGAAGAACGGGATCGGCACGCCCCAGTTGCGCTGACGGGAAATGCACCAGTCAGGACGGTTGGCGATCATCGAGTGCAGGCGTGCCTGGCCCCAGGCCGGAACGAACTGGGTCTCTTCGATGGCCTTGAGCGAGCGCTGGCGCAGGGTGTCGCCGGTGGTCGGCTGCTTGTCCATGCCGATGAACCACTGCGCGGTGGCGCGGTAGATCAGCGGGGTCTTGTGGCGCCAGCAGTGCATGTAGCTGTGTTCAATGATAGTGGTGTGCAGCAGCGCACCGACTTCGGTCAGCTTGTCGACGATGGCCGGGTTGGCCTTCCAGATGAACTGGCCACCGAAGAACTCCAGCGACGGTACGTAAACGCCGTTGCTTTGTACCGGGTTGAGGATGTCGTCGTTGACCATGCCGTACTTCTTGCAGGTCACGAAGTCGTCTACGCCGTAGGCCGGAGCGGAGTGAACCACACCGGTGCCGGCGCCCAGTTCAACGTAGTCGGCCAGGTAAACCGGCGACAGACGGTCGTAGAACGGGTGACGGAAGTTGATCAGTTCCAGCGCCGAACCGGAGGCAGTAGCGATTACCGAACCTTCCAGCGAGTAGCGTGCCAGGCACGACTCGACCAGCTCTTCAGCCAACACCAGCAGCTTGTCGCCGACGTCGACCAGGGCGTAGTTGAATTCCGGGTGAACGTTCAGCGCCTGGTTGGCCGGGATGGTCCACGGGGTGGTGGTCCAGATCACGATCGAGGCAGGCTTGGCCAGCGATGGCAGACCGAAGGCGGCAGCCAGTTTGGCTTCATCGGCAATCGGGAAGGCCACGTCGATGGTCGAGGACTTCTTGTTCTCGTACTCGACTTCCGCCTCGGCCAGGGCCGAACCGCAGTCGAAGCACCAGTTAACAGGCTTCAAGCCCTTGAACACGAAACCGCCCTTGACGATTTCGGCCAGGGCACGGATTTCACCGGCCTCGTTCTTGAAGTCCATGGTCTTGTACGGATTGGCGAAGTCGCCCAGCACGCCGAGACGGATAAACTCGGACTTCTGCCCTTCGATCTGCTCGGTGGCGTAGGCCCGGCACAGTTCTCGGGTCTTGTCCGCGCCCAGGTTCTTGCCGTGGGTCACTTCGACTTTGTGCTCGATCGGCAGGCCGTGGCAATCCCAACCCGGGACATAAGGCGCGTCGAAGCCCGACAGGGTCTTCGAGCGGATAATCATGTCCTTGAGAATCTTGTTCAGCGCATGACCGATGTGAATCGAGCCGTTGGCGTACGGAGGGCCGTCGTGCAATACGAACTTCGGACGATCCTTGCCAATCTCGCGCAACTTTCCGTACAGGCCAATGCTGTCCCAGCGCTGCAGAATCTGCGGTTCGCGCTGAGGCAGGCCGGCCTTCATTGGGAAGGCGGTGTCCGGAAGGTTTAGCGTGGCTTTATAGTCGGTCATTTAAGGCTCTTCATTAGCGATGGGCGCTAGGTGCGGCTAGTGCACGGGCGGCGGCGACATCCGCGTTGATCGCCGTTTTCAACGCCTCCAGAGAGGCGAAACGCTGCTCTTCACGCAGCTTGTGGTGGAAAACCACCGTTAAACGCCGGTCATACAGATCGCCGGCAAAATCTAAAAGATGTATTTCGAGGTGGGCCTTGCCATCACCTTGAACCGTGGGCCGCACGCCGATATTGGCGACGCCGGGCCAGGTCTTGCCGTCGATGTCGACGTTGACCAGGTAAACCCCGGAAAGCGGAACGCGACGGCGCTTGAGTTGTATGTTGGCCGTGGGCGTACCCAACTGGCGAGCCAGTTTCTGGCCGTGCAGCACCCGCCCGGTAATCTGGAACGGCCGACCGAGCAGTCGCTCGGCCAAGGCAAAATCAGCTGCAGCCAGGGCATTGCGGACCTGAGTGCTGCTGACGCGAATACCGTCCAGCTCAACGGTTTGCGCCGCCTCGACGGTAAAGCCCTGAACGATGCCGGCTTGTTGCAGGAAATCGAAATCCCCTACGCGGTCGCAGCCGAACCGGAAGTCGTCACCGACTTCAAGGTGCTGTACGCCAAGGCCGTCCACCAGGATGGTATCAACGAATTCGCTGGCGCTGAGCTTGCTCAGCCGCTGGTTGAAGGCCAGGCACAGGACGCGGTCGACACCTTCGTCGGCCAGCAGCTGCAGTTTGTCCCGCAGCCGGGCCAGACGGGCCGGGGCCGTGTCCGGGGCGAAAAATTCTCGCGGCTGCGGCTCGAAAATCACCACGCAGCTGGGCACGCCCAACTCGAGCGCACGTTCACGCAGCCGCGCCAGGATAGCCTGGTGACCACGGTGAACACCGTCAAAGTTGCCAATAGTGGCGACACAGCCCCGATGCTGGGGGCGCAGATTGTGGAGGCCTCGAACCAGCTGCATAACGCGCTTCTTGCTCATAAAGTGGTCGATTATAACCACACCCGGCGGCCGACGACAGGCAACACCGTAACCCAAAGTGATCGAGCCGACAAAACTGTCGGCTCGCCCGTGTTTATCGAAGCCAGAACCTCTATTCCAGCGTCTTGCGATTGAAGTCGCGCAAACGGAAACCCATCAACATTAACATGCCGAAATAAGCCACTACACCCGCCGCCACCAACGCCCCCAGACGCAAGAAGCGCTCGAGCATATGTCCCTGATCCCAGGCTGGCATAAAGTGCATCACACCCAACAATACCGCGGACATCACCGCCACCGCGACCAGCAGTTTGAACGCGAACTTCGCCCAGCCCGGCTGCGGCTGGTACATCTGCTGTTTGCGCAGTTGATAGAACAGCAAACCGGCATTGAGGCAGGCGCCAGCACTGATCGCCAAGGCCAGGCCCGCGTGAGCCAGCGGCCCGATCAGCATCAAGTTGAACAACTGGGTGACCACCAGGGTGAAAATCGCAATTTTTACCGGTGTGCGGATGTTTTGTTGCGCATAAAAGCCGGGGGCCAGCACTTTGATCACGATAATCCCGAGCAAACCGACCGAATAAGCGATCAGGGCACGCTGGGTCATCGATGCATCAAACGCATTGAACTGGCCGTACTGGAACAAGGAAACCGTCAACGGCTCCGCCAGAATCCCCAATGCCAGCGAGCAAGGCAGCACCAATACGAAGCACAGGCGCAGACCCCAGTCGAGGATGCGCGAATACTCGTGACGATCCCTGTTGGCGTAGGTCTTGGCCAGGGTCGGCAGCAGAATCGTCCCCAGCGCGACGCCCAACACGCCGGACGGTAGCTCCATCAAACGGTCGGCGTAGTACATCCACGACACGGAACCGGCAACCAGGAACGAAGCGAAGATGGTGTTGATGATCAGCGAAATCTGGCTAACCGAGACACCGAGGATTGCTGGCAGCATTTGCTTCATTACGCGCCAGACGCCGGTGTCGCGCAGGTTCAGGCGTGGCAGCACCAGCATGCCGATCTTTTTCAGGTGCGGCAGTTGATAGAGCAACTGCGCCAGGCCACCCGTCAGAACCGCCCAGCCGAGCGCCATTACGGGCGGATCGAAATACGGCGTCAAAAACACCGAAAAGATGATCATGCTGACGTTCAGCAGGGTCGGCACGAAGGCCGGCACCGAAAAGCGATTCCAGGTATTGAGGATCGCGCCAGCCAACGACGACAGGGAAATCAGCAGGATGTAGGGAAAGGTCACCCGCAGCAGACTGGAGGTCAGCTCGAATTTTTCCGGCGTGTTGGTGAAACCCGGCGCGGTCACCCAGATGACCCACGGCGCGGCAATCATGCCCAACACGGTAACCAGCGCCAGCACCAGCGTCAGCAGGCCCGAGACGTAGGCAATGAAGGTTCGGGTCGCTTCCTCGCCCTTCTGGCTTTTGTATTCGGCAAGAATCGGCACGAACGCCTGGGAAAACGCCCCTTCGGCAAAGATCCGCCGCAGCAGATTGGGCAGTTTGAAGGCGATAAAGAAGGCGTCGGTCGCCATTCCCGCGCCAAATGCGCGCGCGATGAGGGTGTCCCGAACAAATCCCAGAACCCGGGAAAGCATCGTGATAGAGCTGACGGCGGCCAACGATTTGAGCAGATTCATGGAAAGAGTTTGTGCCTGTCGATAAACAGCAGGCGAACTACGCGCCTACTTATGCGATACTCCGCGCCGCAACAGCACAGAGCCAAAGCTCGCGAGTTTACAGGTCGCACGCTGGAAAGAAATCTCCAAGCTTGCTTCACCTACCACTTAGCGGAACGTCTCAACCGCCCTTGACAAGAACTCAACTCATCGGCATGATTCGCGGCCTATTTTGTTTGCTATTTCCTAAAAAGTCTTTCGAGGAGCTCGACGGTGGCCAACTCACCTTCCGCCAAAAAACGTGCAAAACAGGCTGAGAAGCGTCGCAGCCACAACGCCAGCCTGCGTTCCATGGTTCGTACCTACATCAAGAATGTAGTTAAGGCCATCGACGCAAAAGACGCTGCCAAAGCTCAAGCCGCTTACGTTCTGGCTGTGCCAGTTATCGACCGCATGGCCGATAAAGGCATCATCCACAAGAACAAGGCCGCTCGTCATAAGAGCCGCCTGAATGGCCACGTCAAGGCCCTGAACGTTGCCGCTGCCGCCTAAGCGACTCGTTCATTAAAAAACCGACCTCAGGGTCGGTTTTTTATTGCCTGCGATTTGTAGGAGCGAGCTTGCTCCGGGCGGCGCTCCGACGAAGGTTGTCAACGATAAAGCGCGCTTCCTGAAGAAACGCGGCGTCACGGAGATCTTCGCGAGCAAGCTCGCTCCTACATTGGCGATTTGCGTCAGATTATTGGGCGTGGGCCCACGGCAAAATCGGAATCGCCGTCACCGCATTCTGCGGACTGCCCTCGATCAAGCGATCGCTGTAGACCAGATACACCAGCGTATTGCGCTTCTTGTCGAGAAAGCGCACCACCTGCATGGTCTTGAACACCAGGGACGTGCGCTCCTTGAACACCTCGTCGCCATCCTTGAGTTCGCCCTTGAAGCTGATTGGCCCAACCTGACGACAGGCGATAGATGCCTCGGCACGATCCTCGGCCAACCCCAGACCACCCTTCACGCCGCCAGTCTTGGCCCGCGACAGGTAGCAGGTCACACCATCGACCTTGGGATCATCAAAGGCCTCGACCACGATCCGGTCATTCGGCCCGACAAACTTGAACACCGTCGACACCTGACCGATCTCTTCGGCCGAAGCCAGCAGGGGCATCGCCAACAGCAACCCCAACAACCCTTTTGCCACGCGCATTCAGGTATTCCTTCAGACCAGAATCAGGTTATCGCGGTGAACCAGTTCCGGCTCCGCCATGTAACCCAACAGACCGACAATCGCCTCAGACGACTGACCAATGATTTTTTGTGCTTCCAGCGCACTGTAGTTGGCCAGGCCACGAGCGATCTCGCGACCGTCCGGCGCCACGCAGACCACCATCTCACCGCGACGGAAGCTGCCCTGCACCAATTTGACCCCAACCGGCAGCAAGCTCTTGTTGCCCTGGGACAACGCAATCACCGCACCCGCATCCAGCACCAGGGTGCCACGGGTTTGCAGGTGACCGGCCAGCCACTGCTTGCGTGCCGCCAGCATGCCGCGCTCCGGCGAGAGCAAAGTGCCGATGCGCTCGCCCGCCTTGAGGCGATCCAGCACGCGCTCGATGCGCCCACCAACGATGATGGTGTGAGCACCGGAACGGGCCGCCAGACGCGCAGCACGCAATTTGGTCTGCATGCCACCACGCCCCAGCGCACCACCGGTGCCGCCCGCCACCGCGTCGAGCGCCGGATCATCGGCACGCGCCTCGTAAATCAGCTGGGCATCCGGATTGTTGCGCGGATCAGCGTCGAACATGCCGTCGCGATCCGTCAGAATCACCAGCAAATCCGCCTCGACCAGGTTCGCCACCAGCGCTGCCAGGGTGTCGTTGTCGCCAAAACGAATTTCGTCGGTGACCACAGTGTCGTTCTCGTTGATCACCGGAATGACTTTCAGCTCGACCAGTGCACGCAAGGTACTGCGGGCATTCAGGTAGCGCTTGCGGTCGGACAGGTCGTCATGGGTCAGGAGAATCTGCGCGGTATGCCGGCCATGC
This sequence comes from Pseudomonas sp. 05L36, assembly GCF_056398125.1. Classification (NCBI taxonomy): domain Bacteria; kingdom Pseudomonadati; phylum Pseudomonadota; class Gammaproteobacteria; order Pseudomonadales; family Pseudomonadaceae; genus Pseudomonas; species Pseudomonas sp. 05L36. The sequence goes on from NZ_JBFTOU010000024.1 coordinate 72,135, forward strand.
TCGGCAAAGCTCGATTCCCAGGCCTGCACCAACCCCATCTGACCGATTGCAGCAGCGGCCTGGAGCTCGTGCATCGCACTGGGTCGCGAGGTCCAGCCCAGACGGCTCATACCGGCCGCCACCGCCCCGGAGGACACCAGCACCAGCTCGACACCCGCCTCATGCAAGGCCACCATCTGCTCAACCCAGACACCCATTGCCGCGCGATCCAGGCCTTTGCCGTCCGCCGTCAGCAAAGCGCTGCCGATCTTCACGACCCAACGCTGCGCACCTGTCACCTTGCTCCGCATCATCTTCAACCCTAGCTTGAGGACAGCGCGACCTGGCACTGCCCGTGACGTTATTCGTGGTTATTCGTGACCAACAATCGATTTCCAGATACCAAAACGCCGCTCGAATGAGCGGCGCTTAAGTTTATCGCAACGAATCAGTCACGCACGTAAATGATTTCCGGACCGTCTTCGTCATCCACATCTTCTTCGTCCCAATCATCGTCGCCGATGTCATGGACCGACTTCACGCCGCTGCGACGCAGGGCACGCTTGTCATCCAGCGCCTGCAGTTGCGCGCGAGCTTCGTCTTCGATGCGCTGATCGAGATCGGCCAGCTCTTCCTTGTAAGCCGGGTCATTGGCCAGGCGATCAGCACGATCTTCCATGTAGCGCATGATGTCGTGGCACAGACGCTCGGTACCGAGCTTGGAGATGGCCGAGATCACGTAGACCGGACCAGTCCATTCCAGGCGATCAACGATTTCCTTGACGCGAGCATCGTGCTCCTCATCAAGGATCTGGTCGCACTTGTTCAGGACCAGCCAGCGATCACGCTCCGCCAGGGACGGGCTGAACTTGATCAGCTCGTTGACGATCACTTCAGCGGCATCCGGTGCGCTGGCGTCATCCAGCGGCGCCATGTCCACGAGGTGCAGCAGCAGGCGCGTACGCGCCAAGTGCTTGAGGAAGCGAATACCCAGACCAGCACCTTCGGAAGCGCCTTCGATCAAACCCGGAATATCGGCAATGACGAAGCTCTTCCAGCGATCGACGCTGACCACACCCAGGTTCGGCACCAACGTGGTGAACGGGTAGTCGGCAACTTTCGGCTTGGCAGCCGAAACCGAACGGATAAAAGTACTTTTACCGGCGTTCGGCAAGCCCAGCAGACCTACGTCAGCCAGCACCTTCATTTCCAGCTTCAGGTCGCGCTGCTCACCCGGCTTGCCCGGAGTAGTCTGGCGCGGCGCACGGTTGGTACTGGATTTGAAACGGGTGTTGCCCAGACCGTGCCAGCCGCCCTGCACTACCATCAATTTCTGACCAGCCTTGGTCAGGTCACCGATGACCTCCTGAGTCGCGGAGTCGATCACCGTGGTGCCGACCGGAACGCGCAGGATCAGGTCTTCACCCTTCTTGCCGGTGCAGTCGGTGCTGCCGCCGTTGGAGCCACGCTCGGCATCGAAGTGCCGGGTGTAACGGTAGTCCACCAGGGTGTTGAGGTTTTCGTCGGCCATCATGTAGATGGAACCGCCGTCACCGCCATCACCGCCGTTCGGACCACCGTTCTCGATAAATTTTTCCCGACGGAAACTCATGGCGCCATTGCCGCCGTCACCAGCCTTTACGCGAATCGATACTTCATCAACAAACTTCATAACAAACGCCTCTCGCCATACGGACGAGCCGAAAAACAATCAAGACATAAGACTCTTGCAAAAATGAGCGCAGCGACCCCAAACCACGACACCTACATCGTACGCCAACAGCCCATACAAACAGCTTTGCAAGAGACTCACCCCACAAACGAAAAAGCCCCGTCGCGAGACAGGGCTTTTCCAGCGATCGCGCAATTAAGCCGCGACTACGCTCACGTAACGACGACCGAAGGCGCCTTTTACTTCGAACTTGATCACGCCTTCGACTTTAGCGAAGAGGGTGTGATCCTTACCCATGCCAACGCCGTAGCCAGCGTGGAATTGGGTGCCGCGCTGACGCACGATGATGTTGCCTGCTTTGATAGCCTGGCCGCCATACATCTTCACGCCAAGGCGTTTGGCTTCTGAGTCGCGACCGTTACGGGTACTACCACCAGCTTTTTTGTGTGCCATGAGTTCAATTCTCCTAGTGAGGAATTAGGCTGAAATTAAGCCTGAATACCGGTGATTTTGATCTCGGTGTACCACTGGCGGTGGCCCATACGCTTCATGTGGTGCTTACGACGACGGAACTTGATGATGCGGACTTTATCGTGACGACCTTGGGAGATCACTTCAGCCACAACGGTAGCGCCAGCAACAACTGGAGCGCCGATATTCACGTCGTCACCGTTGGCAACCAACAGAACGCGATCAAAGGTAACGGATTCGCCGGTAGCGATTTCCAGTTTTTCGATCTTCAGGTATTCACCTGGGGCGACTTTGTACTGCTTGCCGCCAGTAACGATTACTGCATAAGACATGGTATTTCTCCGATAATCCTGCTCACCCAGCTCTTTATAAGAAGAGGTATTGGCTGGCATGGCTGCATGGGGCTGGAGGCCCGCTTGCAATTGCGTAAGGCAGGTGCTGCCCAGGAAGTTCAGGGTGCGCGATTGTACGCAAGCCACGAGCGCCTTGCAAGGGGCCGTCCATCGCGCCTTGACAGGCCCGGACGCGGGTCCTAGCATGCCGCGCAACCCTTCTGGAGCGACTGTCGCTGATGCAACCCCAAGCTTTCTACCGCGCGGTGGCGGACGATTTTAGCGCCGTCGACGGCATCATCAAGAAGCAGCTGACTTCGCGCGTGCCGCTGGTCTCGAAAATCGGCGATTACATTACCTCGGCCGGCGGTAAACGCCTGCGTCCTTTATTGGTGTTGCTGTGCGGCAAGGCCCTGGGCCGTGAAGGTGACGAGCTGCGCCTGCTGGCCGCCACCATCGAATTCCTGCACACCGCTACCCTGCTGCATGACGACGTGGTCGACATGTCCGGCATGCGCCGTGGCCGCTCGACCGCCAACGCCATGTGGGGCAACGCGCCAAGCGTGCTGGTCGGTGACTTCCTGTATTCGCGCTCGTTCGAAATGATGGTCGAACTGGGCTCGATGCCGGTGATGAAGATCCTTTCGCAGGCCACGCGCATCATCGCTGAAGGCGAAGTGTTGCAGCTATCGAAGGTTCGTGACGCCAGCACCACCGAAGAAACCTACATGGAAGTCATCCGCGGCAAGACCGCGATGCTCTTCGAAGCCTCGACCCACAGTGCTGCCGCCCTGTGCGAAGCCACGCCGGAACAGGCCGAAGCCCTGCGTACATTCGGGGATCACCTGGGGGTGGCCTTCCAACTGGTCGACGACCTGCTGGACTACAAAGGCGACGCAGAAACCCTGGGCAAGAACGTCGGTGACGATCTGGCCGAAGGCAAGCCGACCCTGCCGCTGATCTACACCATGCGTGAAGGCACACCGGAGCAGGCAGCCCTGGTGCGCAAGGCGATCCAGAAAGGCGGAATCGAAGATCTGGAAAGCATCCGTGAAGCCGTGGAAGCCTCGGGTTCGCTGGAGTACACCGCGCAACTGGCCCGCGATTATGTGGCCCGTGCGATCAGGTGCCTCGAAACGCTGCCTGCCAGCGAATACCGCGATGCACTGGTTGAATTGAGTGAGTTCGCGGTCGCGCGTACGCACTAAGGGATATCTGTAGGAGCGAGCTTGCTCGCGAAGGTCGTCAACGATAACGCGTGCATCCTGAATGAATGCGGTGTCATTGAGTTCTTCGCGAGCAAGCTCGCTCCTACAGCTGTTGCATCGCCCTTTCCCGCCTAAAACCCTATACAATGTGCGCTTTTTAGCGATCCTGAATCCAAGGAGCCTTAGTGAGCACGTTGCCACCCTGCCCAAAATGCAATTCCGAATACACCTATGAAGACGGCGCGCAGCTGATCTGCCCCGAGTGCGCCCACGAATGGTCCGCCAGCGGTGAAACCGAAGCGGTGTCCGATGACGCGGTGAAAAAGGATTCGGTCGGCAACGTCCTGCAGGACGGCGACACCATCACCGTGATCAAGGACCTCAAGGTCAAGGGTACGTCTTTGGTGGTCAAGGTCGGCACCAAGGTCAAGAACATCCGCCTGTGCGATGGCGATCACGACATCGATTGCAAGATCGACGGCATCGGCCCGATGAAACTCAAGTCCGAGTTCGTCAGGAAAGTCTGAACCTGCTGTCTTCCATCCCGCGCCCGGCCGCGGGATGGCGCCTCACCCTCCCCCCCCCCGCTTCGCCCAGTCAATCCTCGCAATAGCCAGACGCCAGTCGTTTTTGACCTGACGCAATCCTTACCTGGAAAAAAGCGCAAACCGCCAATAGGCTCTTGCTATTTAGTGAATAAGAATTATTCTCATAAAACCTTCAGTGGAGATGAGAACCATGACTTATCTGATCGATGCCTGGCTGGACCGCCCACACCCTTACCTCAGAATCCTGCATCGGGAAACCGGGGAAGTCTGTGCGGTGCTTGAAGAAGAAGCCTTGAACGAACTGCAAGACCAGGGTGATCTTGACCTCAATGGTCTGAGCTCCAGCGAGCCGGTGGTGCTCAAGGAACTGGTGCGTAATCTGTTTCTGTTCTGCTATGCCCGGGCGTTGCGCCCGACGACGGATCTCAATGGCAAGTTTCATCCATGAGAGACACTGCAAAACACTGTAGGAGCGAGCCTGCTCGCGAAAAACTCAAAGACACCGCGTTCATTCAGAATGGCCACGTTATCGTTGACGCCCATCGCGAGCAGGCTCGCTCCTACAGGTAATCAGCGGGTATTACAGAACGTCGAGCAGTTCGACGTCGAACACCAGTACGCTGTGCGGCGGGATGCTGCCAACGCCTTGAGCGCCGTATGCCAGTTCGCTCGGCACGTACAGGCGCCATTTGCTGCCGGCGTTCATCAGTTGCAGGGCTTCGGTCCAGCCGGCGATCACGCCGCCAACCGGAAATTCTGCAGGCTCGCCGCGCTCGTAGGAGCTGTCGAACACAGTGCCATCAATCAGGGTGCCGTGGTAGTGAGTACGCACAGAGTCTTCACGGGATGGCTTGACGCCTTCGCCAGCGGTCAGCACTTCGAACTGCAGACCGGAAGCCAGAGTGGTGATGCCGTCACGCTTGGCGTTTTCAGCCAGGAAAGCCAGGCCTTCGCCAGCAGCCGCTTCAGCCTTGGCTGCAGCTTCGGCCTGCATGATTTCGCGGATGACTTTGAAGCTGGCGGACATTTCTTCCTGACCCACACGGCTTGGCTTGCCGGCGAATGCGTCGGTCAGGCCAGCCAGGATCGCGTCCAGGCTGACGCCCGGTGGCGGGTTGTCGCGCAGTTGGTCGCCCAACTGACGGCCAATACCGTAGCTGACGCGGGTTTCGTCGGTGGACAGATTTACTTCGGACATGACACTGCTCCGCTGTGCGGACGGCTCGGGAACTTGCCATGCGTGCACAGCGCGTCCCGGAGCGCCCGGAACCAAAAGGGCCAGCAGACTAGCACAGATGTCATGCCATTGATGAGGGACCTCAGGCGATCGGCACCTTCAGGTTTTCTTCCACGTCGGCAACCAGCCCGCACATTTCGTCATGCACGACCGTGTGCACAAGGTTGAAGTGCAACTTGGGAAAGGAGCGCAGCACATCACGGGCATGCTCCACCGAACGCAGGCTCATCATCTGGCCGTGCGTATCGCTCAGGGGGTACGCCGCGCCATGCATCCGTGCCTCCAGCAGGTAAATGCCCCCCTCCATGGAGATCAGGTTCAGCTCATCGACCTTTCCGGCGATGGCATACGCATTCAACTCATTCAGGGTCATGAACGCACCTCACGCAGTGGCGAGCCAACATACTTACAGGGATAGGCCTCGGCGCATCAAAGCACAAGCCACTGGCCAGACCGTTTGTCTGTTATCGCAGGAGGTTGTGGCGAGGGAGCTTGCTCGCCACAAAGGGAGCCGGTGTGGATCAGTGCTTGGTGAGTTTATCCAGGTAACCCATTGCGAATGCCGATACCACGAAAGTCATGTGGATGATCACATACCACTGCAGATGCTCAGGATCGACGTTCTTGGCATCCATGAAGATGCGCAGCAGGTGAATGGACGAGATCGCCACGATCGACGCGGCCACCTTCATTTTTAGCGACGAAGAGTCCATGGTACCCAGCCAGTTGAGCTTTTCCTTGGAGTCGTCGATGTCCAGCTGCGAGACGAAGTTCTCGTAGCCGGAAATCATCACCATCACCAGCAAACCGCCCACCAGCGCCATGTCGATCAGCGACAGCAGCACCAGGATCAAGTCCGATTCGGCCATCGAAAACACGTTCGGGATGACGTGGAAGACTTCCTGGAAGAATTTCAGCGCCAGCGCCAGCAACCCGAGGGACAGGCCGAAATAGATCGGCGCCAGCAGCCAGCGCGAGGCGTACATTGTATTTTCGATAAAGCGTTCCATTGAATCTCACATGTGGGCTGAAAATGGCCGCGAGTATACCAGCCGCCCGTCTATACCCAGAAGCAGCCAGAAACCGTCGAAAAATCCGCCACCTGCGCCTGTGTATCAAAATTTTTCTGCTAGTGTCCAAATCATTGACCGCTCAGCGATATCGGACAGGAAGACTGGAAATGGATGTGCGATTGCCTTTGACGAGTGCCGGAATTTGCATGGCGCTGCTTCTAAGCGGCTGCTCACCCAGCGATGAAAAACGCCAGGTCAGCCTCGAAGAAAAAACCGCGCAATTCGAAAAGTCGCTGGACGCCATCCAGGATCCGAAGCTCAAGGATGCCGTGTCGGAGCTGGGCGGCTCACTGCTGCTGCTCGAGCGCGCGCAACTCAAGCTCGAGAGTAAACCGGTGGAAACCGAATACGGCGAAGACGCCCTCGCCATGCTCAAGCACTACCCGACCCCGCAGGCCCTGGTCGACGCCTACATCAACGGGTTGTTCGTGCTGCAAAAAGACTCCAGTTCCGACTACCTGACCGATCTGCAACCGGTGTTTCCCTTCACTTTCAGCGTTCCTGCCGCGTTTTTGTTTCCCCATGGCCTGGAATGGCAGTCGGTCACACTAAGCAATAAACGAGTGATCCCATTCCAGCCGGAATGGTCAGAAACCGACCCCGGCATTCAACTCAGCCCATCGAGTTCCAACCTGACCACCCCCGATGACCTGACTGTGGCCTACCCCTTCATCGAAGGCCTCGACATCGACAGAAAGCAGCAACCGCAACCGGTGAGCCTGCAGGGCAAAGTCGAGGTCATCGCGCCACGCCGCCTCTACAACTTCGACCTGACGAAAAAGGACATAGGCCAGACCCGCACCAATGACAACCTGAGCGTCACCCTGCTCACACTGACGAACAACTACGCGGAAATCGAATACAACAACAGCGCGCCGCTAGCCCCCGAAGTCAGAGAAACACCGCTGAACCCACTGATCGTCCAGGCCACGGACAGCACCGGGCAATTCATCTCGCGCGCCGGCTCAATCAACGAAACCGCGGTACAAATTGCGTTCTATCAGCAGCAGCTGGCCAAGATGCAGCAGCAAAAAAGCTGGAGCGAGGCCCTGGAAAAACAGCTCGACGAAGAACAGCGCAACTTTGAGAAACAGCAGGCTCGACATTATTCGAAGGTGTACTTCAACGGGACGATCGAAACCCTCGAAGTCAGCATGCTGGATTTTTCCGCCGTCACGGTCACCCGCAAGAGCCTCGACCTGCCGGTCCGGCACTTCGATGCCGAGACCACGGACAAGACCATCCAGCCCTTGAACCTGCCCGTGGTGGTCTATGACGACCAGGCGCCCGGTTGGCTCAAAGGGGCAACGCTGAGCGAGGATCAACTGAAAAAGAACGTCAGCATCAGTCAGTCGGTCGATGACCCCAGTGCTGCGCGAATCGAACTCACTCATCTGCGCAGCTTCAACGATGAACTGCTCGGCACATCGTTCAACCCCGGTGAAAGTCCGGTGAGTTTCTTTACCGAAGACGCGAGTGGCAAACGCGACGAGCCGATCGAGTTGCCGCCCGAGGCGTACCAGATCGATCCCCTGCGCGGCACCATTACCTACGATCTGAATCTGTTTCCGCAAACGCCGGCCTATGCGGTGGGCTCGATGCCGCTGTTCCTGGCCACCGTCGAGCAAAAAACCGTCGACGCCCGCCAACTGCCCAAAGGCCTCGAGCTCAAAGCCAATGCTCTGGTGGTTGATTTGAAGCAGTTTCCCGCCCAGGACTGGCGCTTTTTCGCCAAGGACGACACCGGCAATTACTTGAAGGAGATTCTATCGGTCAGCCATGGCGCGAGCGCACAAGGGCCGGCGCAGTTTGCCGTGCATTACTTCTACGGACAGCCTACGCGCCTGGAAACCTATCAGCGCACTGACCTCGCCACCGTGCAGTATGGTTTCGAGGTCAAACTCGACAAGGCCGACATGACGCGCCTTGATCAATAGTGCGAATCAGTACTCGGGGTGAAACTCGAAGCCGCCCATGTTTCGGCAGCGACCACCGTTGATTTCCCGCAGTTGGGCTTGCAGGTGCAGGCACCAGATTTGCGGATCGTTGGCCAACTCGTAGCCGTGCAAGGTCAGGCTTTCAACGATGGTGTCGAGGATTGATTCAGCGACGAACGGACCGTGAAACGGGCCTTGGGCCTTGATAGCCGAAGGTTGTTCACCGGCCATTCCGGCGGCGAACAGCAGAGTCCACATGCCCGTATCTCCCGCCAACGGACGGATGGCACACTCGATACGGGTCTCAAGGCCCAGGCATTGACGGGTAAGGCAGAGGTTGCGCGACATGGCGGCGACCCTCGGTAGATCCGGTATTCAGCCCCCATGTGAAGGCTGTTTCGATCCTGTGATTACTGTCGACATCCCTGAGCTGAGAATAGAAGAAAAGTCTGGCTTGCAGGCAGTGCGATACCGAAAGGCGCCGAATGGTCACCGCGTGAATGTTGACGTCATTTCGATGACGCTTTTCGACATTCACCACAAAAAACCGTGGGAGCGAGCCTGCTCGCGATGGCGGACCTTCAGTCAACATATGGGTTGAATGTCAGTCCCTCATCGCGAGCAGGCTCGCTCCCACAGTACCGAGGTGAGCCAGACTCAAACAGGTATCAAGCTGGCTTTGTTTCCGCCAACGCCTCTTGCGCCAACTCCTTCTCGGCTTCCTTCAGATCATCTTCGCTGATCATTTCCGCGATAACCCGTAGGCGCTCCACGACCCGTGCGTTCACGCTGCCTTCAGGGAATTCGCCATTCTCGTCCGGCTCGCCGGCTGGCTCGCCAACCAGCAAACTCAAGGCTTCGTCGGCCTGACGGACCGCGTAGACATGGAATTGCCCCGCACGTACCGCCGCCAGCACCTTCTCGTCGAGCATCAGCGTGGCGACGTTGGCGTGAGGAATGATTGCCCCCTGCTCGCCGGTCAACCCGCGGGCCTCGCACAGACGGAAGAAGCCCTCGATCTTCTCGTTGACTCCGCCGACCGCCTGCACTTCGCCGAACTGGTTGATCGAACCGGTGATGGCAAAGCACTGCTTGAGCGGGGTTTTCGACAAGGCCGAGATCAGGGTGCAGGCCTCGCCCAGGGAAGCACTGTCGCCATCGACATAACCGTAGGATTGCTCCAGGGCGATACTCGCGGAAATCGCCAGCGGAAACTCCTGGGCGTAACGACTGCCCAGATAACCGGTAAGGATCATCACGCCTTTGGAGTGGATCGGCTGGCCGAGGTTGACCTCGCGCTCGATGTCGACAATGCCGCTGCCGCCCGGGTACACCGTGGCGGAAATCCGCGCCGGTATACCAAAGGCCGAATCGCCGACTTCCAGCACGGTCAGACCGTTGCACTTGCCGACTGCCGCGCCCGCGGTGTCGATCAGGATGATCCCGGCCAGCATGTCGTCGAGAATCCGCGCCGAAACCCGCCCGGTCCGCGTGGCCTTGGCTTTGAGTGCCCGTTCAATGTGCCCGGCGTCGGTCATTTCATCACCGGCCAGATGGCGGATGAAGTCCGCCTCGCTGACCAGTTGGAACAAGTCACCGATACGCGCCGACAAGCGCCCCTGGTGCTCGGCCAGACGCGCACTGTAGGTTGCCAGGCGGGCCACCGCATCGGCGGTCAGCGGTGCCATGCCTTCTTCGGAAGTACGGGTTTTGAGCAACTGGGCGAACTGCTCCAGGCTCTCGTCGACCATCGGGATGTCTTCATCGAAATCCACCAGGACGCGGAACATTTCCTGGAAGTCCGGATCGAGGTCTTGCAGCGTGTAATACAGCTGACGGGCACCAATGATGACGACTTTGACCTGCAACGGAATGTGTTGCGGTGTCAGGGTCACGGTGGCCAGACGGCCCAGCTCACCCAGCGGCGACTCCATTTTCAGCTTGCGCGATTGCAGGGCGCGTTTGAGCGCATCCCACACGAATGGCTCGCTGAGCATCTTGTCCGCTTCAAGGATCAGGAAACCGCCATTGGCCCGGTGCAAAGCACCCGGCCGCAGTTGGCGGTAGGTGGTGTACAGCGCGCCCTGATCGGTGCTGTACTCAATGCGACCGAAGAGGTTTTCATAGGTCGGGTGCGGCTCGAACACCACCGGCGCACCGCCGCTGGCCGAATGACCAACCACCAGGCTCGGCGCGTATTGCTCTTCCAGCAACTTGCGGGCGACGGCATCGGTCTTGCTATCGTCCACCAGTTGCTCGACCACCGTCTTGAGCAAATACACCTGCATGGCTTGCAGATAACCGCACACCGCGGCGTTCTCGGCGTATTTCTCCGATAACGGCGACAGCAACGGCTGCAAGGCCAGGGTGATGGTTTCCTCGTTCAGATGACGCAGTTGGTTGCTCGACTCGCGCTTCCATTGCGGCAGGCTGGCGAGCTCTTCGTTCAGGCGCTCCTCCAGTACCGAAATATCCTCGTGAAAGCGCTCGCGCTCGGCTTCCGGCAGTTGTGCGAATTCAGCTTCGTCCAACGCCTTGCCATCGCCCATTGGGGTGAAGGCGATATTGCTGGCGTCGCGGTAGAGCGCGACGTCCTTTTCCAGGGCCAGACGCTCGATGACGTCCAGGGCCTTGTCGTAGCGCTGGTTGAAGGCGCGGTCGATGGCGCTTTTCTTCTGTTGGTAGGACGGATGCTCGAAGACTGCCGGAAACGTCGCCAGCAGGTTGTCGATCAGACCGTTGATATCTCCAATGAAGTTACCGGCAGTGCCCGACGGCAATTCCAGGGCACGTGGTTCGCGCGGCTCATCGAAATTGTTGACATAGACCCAGTCCGCCGGGGTCTGCAGGCGCTTGCCTTCGGCCTTGAGATAGCGTTTGACGAACGAGAACCGGCCAGTGCCGGGCTCGCCCATGACGAATACGTTGTAACCGGGGCGTGGCATGGCCACACCGAACTGCAAGGCTTCGACCGCACGTTCCTGGCCAAGCACACCGCGAAAGGGCTCCAGATCATTGGTGGTAGAGAAGCTGAACTGTTCAGCGGAAAACGGACGGGTCAGCGCTTCGGGCGCTAGACGCAAGCTGGCAGCAACAGGATCAGGCATCGGGCTTCCTTAACAATCAGGCGGGGCAGATGGCAGCATTCTGGCGCCGCCCATACCCGACTGGCAAGGAGCGCCGCAGGCCTGAGCATCGTCAATCCGCCAACCCCAGGCGGGCCGGGCTTGCGCCACGGTTGCCCATGAATCTTTTGCAAAAAATCACGGAGCCCCGTGATCGTGCCTAAACTCCAGACTGCGCGGCTGGACTAATGACCGGCCCACTTGTCCATTGGTAGGCACATAAAGAGAACAAAGCTATGAAACGGATTCTTCTCGGTACTCTCTTCACCGCCGTATCCATCAACGCCATGGCTCAGGCGCCGGGCGGCCCGGATTGCGGCTGGGGCAACATGCTGTTCGAAGGTCAGCGTGGTACTCCGGCCCACTTCCTGGCATCCACCACCAACGGCACCTCCGGCAACGCAACCTTCGGCATGACCTCCGGTACCAACGGTTGCGCAACCAACGCGTCGCTGACCTATGGCGGTAAATCCTGGTTTGCCATGAATGGCATGATGAACGAGCTGTCCGAAGACATGGCCAAAGGTCAGGGCGAAGCGCTGACCACCTATGCCGTGGTACTGGGCGTGGCGCCGGAAGACCGTGCGCACTTCGCCGCCGTCACTCACGAGCACTTCCAGCAGATCTTCAGCAAGGCTGACGTGACTGCCGAAGACGTGCATACCAATACCCTGGCCGTGCTCAAAGCCGACCCTCGTCTGGCCAAGTACGCGACCCAGGCATAAGCTCCACTCGCCCCCGCTTCTTTCGGGAAGCGGGTTTTGTTTTTTGGACCTGCCTCTTTTGAGTAATGCCGCTTGACTGTAGGAGCTGGCTTGCCAGCGATGGTCGTTAACGATCACGCGTGTTTACTGGATAAACACAGCGCCTTTGAAGCCATCGCTGGCAAGCCAGCTCCTACAGGTAAATGGCACCCACAGGGCTTAGTTTTTTTTCGACTTAAGTTGCCATCTATGCTCAAACGCCTTGCCTGGCTGGCGCTGTGTGTCTGCGCCCCGCTGTCCGCCGCGCCTCACATCGACCCACAACGTTTGCAGCAACTGGCCAACGACCCTTTCTGGATATCCCTGGGCCATTACGAAACCGCCAAGCTCGGTGGCTGGCGCAGCTATGTCAGCGACCCGAAATTCTTCCTCGCCGCCGATGGCAATGAACACCCGGACAATGAATTGGCTGCTACCGTACAAGCCTTGTACGCCCCGGCCAGTACCGGTGAACAGCACGCACAATGCGTCTACCCGGCCCGCACCCGCTGGCTCGAAGAGCAGCTCGGCCTGACCGGCCTGCCGACGCCGGCCTGCGCCGAATTCAAGCAATGGTTCAAGGACGTCTCGCCCGACAGCGCGGTGATGATCTTCCCGGCGGCGTATCTGAACAGCCCGTCCTCGATGTTTGGCCACACCCTGCTGCGCATCGATCAGGCCGAAGTGAAGAGCGACAAGACTTCGCTGCTCAGTTACGCGATCAACTTCGGCGCCTACATCGAGGGCTCGGACAACAGCATCCTCTATGCCTGGAAAGGCCTGATGGGCGGCTATCCCGGCCTGTTCGCGCTGGTGCCCTACCAGGAAAAACTCTCGGAATACCGCAGCCTGGAAAACCGCGACCTGTGGGAATACCGACTGAACCTGACCCAGCAGGAAACCGCGCGCATGGTCGAGCACGTCTGGGAGCTGAAGCAGATCAAGTTCGACTATTTCTTCTTTGACGAGAACTGCTCGTACCGCTTGCTGGAACTGCTGCAAGTGGCCCGCCCGAGCCTGCGCCTGACCGAGCAGTTCCCACTCACCGCCATCCCGACCGACACCGTCAAAGCCGTGAAAAATGCCGGGCTGGTGGAATCCATCCAGTATCGTCCGTCCCGGGAACGCGAGTTGCTCAGTCGCGCCGAACCGTTGAACCCTGAAGAGCAGCAATGGGTACTGAACGTCAGCGCCGATCAGAACCAATTGCAGGACCCGGCGTTCAAGGCACAACCCCGCGACCGCCAGGCGCTGATCATCGATGCGGCCTATCGTCTGGAACGCTACCGCGCCAATGGCCGGGAGCGCGACCCGGCGCGCGCCCAGCGCAGCTTCGAACTGCTGCGGGCAATCAACCAGAACCCGGCGCCGGAGCTGGATATCCCGCAACCCGGCCTGCCTGAAGACGGTCACGAGTCCCGTACCTGGCAACTCGGCCTCGGTACCCGTGGCGATAAAGCCTTTGGCGAGTACGGCTTGCGCATGGCTTATCACGACCTCAATGACAACAGCGAAAGCTTTCCCCTTGGCGCGCAGATCGAAATCCTGCAATTGAAACTGCGCCAGTACGAAGGCAATGACTGGCAAGTGCAACGACTGGACCTGGCGACCATTCGTTCCCTGACCCCGCGTAACGAGTTGCTGCAACCGCTGTCATGGCAAGTCACCGGTGGTCTGGAGCGGGTGCCAGGCAAGCATGATGACCAAACCCTGGTCAGCCACGTCAACGGCGGTGGCGGTGGAACCTGGCAATTGGGCGACGATCTGCTCGGTTTTGCCCTGGGCACCGTGCGTATCGAACACAACAACGACTTCGCCGCATTCATCGCGCCGGCCGTTGGTTTCAACAGTGGCCTGCTGTGGAAAAACCCGCTGGGCAACTTGAGCCTGGAAGCCAAGGGTGATTTTTTCACCAATGGCGAAGTGCGTCGTAGCCTGAGCCTGAATCAGCAGTGGGAAATATCCCGCAATCTCGGTCTGCGCTTGAGCGCCCAGCGTGAGTTCAGCCATTTGGCGACGGCCGAGAACGAAGTGATGCTTGAGCTGAAGTGGTATCACTACTGACCTGACACGCTACTCCCACAGGGGAATGGATTTTTCACCGCCCGCGCACACCATCCTCGCGAGCCAGCTTCTAGACTTTCCTTATAGACCCCAGGGGGCCGGGGTTCCGAGATGCGGCGTTGCGTGGTCGTGGACCGCGGCGGATGAGCGCAACAGTCATCAGGAAGAATGGGGCAAGGCCTGACAGCAACAGAAAAATCAGGATGCCGCCCGGGCCTATCGCTCGCCGTAAGTCGCTTTCAGACATCCAGTGAAACCAGATGCCTGCGACCATGACCCAAACCCTATACCGGGAGAATTCCATGAGCCGTGCCTTCGTCAATGAAGATAACGCCAGCGCGCAAGCCGATCAGCCTGTCGAACGGCAGGTCAGCGCGCAGCCCAATTACGTCACGCCGCAAGGCCTGAAGCTGTTACAGGGCAAAGTCGCCGAACTGCAAACCCTGCATGCCGAGCAATCGGCAAAAGGTGAGCAGGCGGACAAACAGCGCCTGGCCGATCTCGAACGTGATCTGCGTTATTTCAAACAGCGCCTGGGCAGCGCTCAGGTGGTACCCGCCGCGACCTCGACCCAGAAAGTGCAAATCGGCAGTTGGGTGACCTACGCCGATGAACACGCCACCGAGCGCCGGGTACAACTGGTGGGCGAAGATCAGGCCGATGCCGCCCACGGCCTGATCAATTGGGGTTCACCGCTGGGCCGGGCGCTGCTCGGCGCACAACTCAACGACGAAGTACTGTGGCAGCGCCCCGCCGGGGATCAAATGATTGAAGTGATTCGCATCGAACCGACTTAGACGACGCCTAGGGCCAGCATCGCATCGGCGACCTTCACGAAGCCGGCGATGTTCGCCCCCTTGACGTAATTGACCCGACCGTCCTCTTCGCCGTAATGCACGCAAGCGTGGTGAATCGACTGCATGATCGCGTGCAGTTCGCTGTCCACTTCGCCACCGGTCCACGCCAGGCGCATGGCGTTCTGCGACATTTCCAGCCCGCTCACCGCCACGCCGCCGGCGTTGGACGCCTTGCCCGCTGCGAACAGAATGTCGGCCTCGATGAACAGGTCCATCGCCTCGAGGGTGGTCGGCATGTTCGCGCCTTCGGCCACACAGATGCAGCCGTTGCGCAGTAAGGTGCGAGCGGCTTCGACATCCAGTTCATTTTGCGTTGCGCACGGCAGCGCGATATCGCAGCTCAGACTCCATGGCAGCTGACCGGTGCGGAACTCCAGGCCAAAACGGCCAGCCAGGCCACGGCGCTTGAGCATTTCTTCGGCGAAGTACACGCAACCGAAACCGGAAGCTTGCGGGCGAATCAGGCTGCCGCCGTAGCTTGGGCCTTTGCCGGTCAGCACACTGGTGAACTGGTTGTTCAAGCGCTTGTGCTGGCCGAACAGGAAACCGATTTCCCGCGCACCGACGCCGATGTCCCCGGCTGGCACGTCAACGTCCGCACCAATGTGGCGGTACAACTCGCTCATGAAGGCCTGGCAGAAGCGCATGACTTCCGCGTCGCTTTTGCCTTTGGGGTCGAAGTCCGAACCACCCTTGCCACCGCCCATGGGCAATGAAGTCAGGGAGTTTTTGAAGGTCTGTTCGAAGGCGAGGAATTTCAGCACGCCCATGTTCACCGACGGGTGGAAACGCAGACCGCCCTTGTACGGGCCGATCGCGCTGTTCATCTGGATGCGGAACCCGCGATTGACCTGGACTTTGCCCCGATCGTCGACCCACGACACGCGAAACACCAGCGCCCACTCCGGCTCGCAGATGCGTTCCAGAATGTCCGAGGTCAGGTAATGCGGATTGGCTTCAAGAAACGGCCACCGAGTGCGCAGGACTTCTTCTACAGCCTGGTGGAATTCGGGTTGATCCGGAGTTCTGCACCAACAGTTACACCGCCATCGCTGGCAAGCCAGCTCCTACAGTGTCCGTGAGTTTTTCCGGATCTCGGGCAATCCACATTCCTGTAGGAGCTGGCTTGCCGGCGATGAACTCACCGCGATACCACTGAAAAAACGCAAAAAAAAAACAGAGCCCGAAGGCTCCGCTCTCTTATGCAACCAACCCGAAATCAGGCCAGTTTCTTGTGGCGTACACGATGCGGCTGAGCAGCTGCTTCGCCGAGACGCTTTTTACGATCGGCTTCGTATTCGCTGTAGTTGCCTTCGAAGAACACCGCTTGCGAGTCGTCTTCGTACGCCAGGATGTGAGTCGCGACGCGGTCAAGGAACCACCGATCGTGAGAGATCACAATGGCGGCGCCCGGGAAGTCCAGCAGGGCTTCTTCCAGGGAACGCAGGGTTTCGACGTCGAGGTCGTTGGACGGTTCGTCGAGCAGCAGGACGTTGCCGCCCTCTTTCAGGGTCAGGGCCAGGTGCAAGCGACCGCGCTCACCACCGGACAGGTCCTTGACGAACTTCTGCTGATCGCCGCCCTTGAAGTTGAAGCGACCGACGTAGGTACGCGACGGGATCTCGTAGTTGCCGATGCGGATCTGGTCGGAACCGTCGGAGATCTGCTGGAACACGGTCTTGCTGCCGTCCAGATCCTCGCGGCTCTGATCCACACAAGCAAGCTGCACGGTTTCACCGACGTCGATGCTGCCCGAATCCGGCGTTTCCTTGCCCATCAGCATGCGGAACAGGGTCGACTTACCGGCACCGTTACCGCCGATCACGCCGACGATGGCGCCTTTAGGCATGGAGAACGACAGGTTGTCGATCAGCACGCGATCGCCGTAGCCCTTGGTGACGTTCTTGAATTCGATGACCTTGTCGCCCAGGCGCGGACCGGCCGGGATGTAGATCTCGTTGGTTTCGCTGCGCTTCTGGAATTCCTGGGATTGCATTTCTTCGAAGCGTTGCAGACGTGCCTTGGATTTCGACTGGCGGGCCTTGGCGCCTTTGCGCACCCACTCCAGTTCTTCCTTCATGGCTTTTTCGTGGGCCGACTGCTGCTTGGATTCTGCAGCCAGACGATCGGACTTGGCTTCCAGCCAACCCGAATAGTTGCCCTCGTAAGGAATGCCCGCGCCGCGGTCCAGTTCCAGAATCCAGCCGGCAACGTTGTCCAGGAAGTAACGGTCGTGCGTGATCGCTACCACGGTGCCCGGGAAGTCGTGCAGGAAGTGCTCAAGCCAGGCGACGGAATCGGCGTCCAGGTGGTTGGTCGGTTCGTCGAGCAGCAGCATGTCCGGGGCGGACAGCAGCAGGCGGCACAGGGCTACACGACGCTTTTCACCACCGGACAGAACTTCGACCTTGGCATCCCAGGCCGGCAGACGCAACGCGTCGGCGGCGACTTCCAGCTGGCGCTCCAGGTTGTGACCGTCGCTGGCTTGCAGGATGGCTTCGAGCTTGGCCTGTTCGGCCGCCAGTTTGTCGAAGTCGGCGTCTTCTTCAGCGTAAGCCGCGTAGACCTCATCCAGGCGAGCCTGGGCATTCTTGATCACGCTGACCGCTTCCTCGACCACTTCACGCACGGTTTTGGTCGGGTCCAGGATCGGCTCTTGTGGCAGATAACCGATGTTCAGCTCCGGCATTGGGCGGGCTTCGCCCTCGAACTCGGTGTCGACGCCGGCCATGATTTTCAGCAACGTGGACTTACCCGAACCGTTGAGGCCGAGCACGCCGATCTTGGCGCCGGGGAAGAAGGACAGAGAAATATTTTTCAGGATTTCCCGCTTCGGCGGAACAACTTTGCCCAGCCGATGCATGGTGAATACGTATTGAGCCATGGAGAACCTAGGGTCAGTGACTGATGAATGATTGGAGCGCAGGCGATGCCCGGCCAGACCGTGCGCGTCGCTCGCTTGAGGCTATCAATACGTGCGCGCTGAAAAAGTCTGAGTCTAGGAGCTGGAACGCTCCCGCGTAACCGGCAAAGCTACCTTAATGACAGATGGCAGTCCAGCCGACGGGCAGGGACTGGCACTTCGCCACAACTCAAGGCATGCTAGCCGCCCTTCGGGCGTCCGGCTTATAGTGCACGTCGCGCCAGTCCAGCCAAACCGCAGGATTACAGCTTGTCCAAAGCCCCTCCGCCCCTGACTTCCAGTGAGCCGGCCACAGCGCCCGGCTCCCCCCTGCGCGGGACCTTGAAGGGCACCTTGGCGACACTTGCACTATTGCTGCTGGCCCTGTTGTTCTGGCAATTGCTCGATCAGTTGCGCGAAACCCAGAAAAACCAGCGTCAATACACCATCGATTACACCGCCGATCTAGCCGCGCAGGTCAGCCTGAACATGGCGCTCAACGCGCAGATCGCCCTCAACCTGTTGCCGATCGTCGAGCAACCGCAGGACGCCGATGAGCTGCAGGCGCTGCTGCGCAAGCTGCAACAGTCGCTGCCTGATCTGCGCAGCCTGGCGTTGCTCAGCCCCTCGGGAAGAGTCATCAGTGACAGCGCTCCCGACAGCGATGACAGCGGCTACCTGGGTGAACTGATACGCCGCAGCCACGCCCAGACGCACTACTTCAGCAACGCCACCGACGGCTCCGTGGTGCATCTATTGTTGCATCAGGCCAGCGGCAGTTCCCGAGGCTATTGGGTCTTGCGTCTGCCCCCCGCCTTCTTTTCGTCCTTGATCAAGCAAAGCGAGGCCGGCCGCCGCCCATTGTGGCTGGTGGAGAACCGCATCAATCATCAGATCATCAGCCGCGACGATGCGCTGCCCTCGGTCAATCCGGGCACGCTGACCGAGGACGATGTCGCCAACAGCGTGCTGACCGTTGCGCTGAGCAGCAGCGATTGGCAACTGCGCGGCTTGTTCGACCGCCAGCGCGTGCTGGAAGAGCTGCTGCCGGCGTTCATCGGCAAATGTCTGCTGGGCCTGGCGTTTTCCATGCTGCCGTTCATCGCCTTGCTGAACATGCGCCGGCGTCAGCGCCAATTGAGCGAAGGCCGCCGGCGTTATCAGGACATTTTCGAAGGCACCGGCGTAGCCTTGTGCGTCCTCGACATGTCCGGGCTCAAGGTCTTTTTCGACAAGGCACAACTGCAGGGCAGCGAGCAACTGCAAGCGTGGCTGGCGATCCCGGAACAACGCCGGCAATTGCTCAAGGAATTGCGGATCTCCGAGGTCAACCAGGTCGCACTGCAACTGCTTAATGTCGATAGCGCTGACAAAGCCTGGAAACTGCTGATCGACGGCCATCCGCAGGACGGCACCGCCATCGGCAACCAGGTGCTCGACGCGATGCTCAACCGGCAGCAACTGCTTGAGCTGGAAATCAAACTGCAGGATGCCAGCGGTCGCGACCAGCATCTATGGCTGGTGCTGCGCCTGCCGCAAACCCAGGACGACTATAACGCAGTGATCCTGAGCATCACCGACATCACCAGCCGCAAGCTCATCGAATTGTCACTGCAGGAGCGCGAAGGGTTTTGGTCGGACGTGGTGCGCACCGTACCGGATCACCTGTATGTGCAGCATGTTTTCAGCCAGCGCATGATCTACAGCAACCATCATCTGGGCCAGACACTGGGTTACAACCGCACCGAACTGCACCAGATGGGCGAATACTTCTGGGAAATCCTCCTGCACCCCGAAGACGCCGACTATTACCATCGCTCCCGCCAGGTCCAGCGCCAGGCCGGTTATCGCCAATTGATGCAGTGCCAGTTGCGCTTCCGTCATCGGGACGGCCAGTGGCGACGCTTCGAGATTCGCGAGCAGGCACTGGCGCGGGACAAGGACGATCAGGTCACGCGGATCATCGGCGTGGCCAAGGACATCACCGATCAGCTTGAAGCCAGTGAATCCCTGCGCGACAGCGAACAGCGCTACCGGATGCTCGCCGAAAGCATCAGCGACGTGATCTTCTCCACCGACAGCCGCCTGAACCTCAATTACGTCAGCCCTTCCGTGCAAGCGGTGCTGGGTTACGACGCCGAGTGGATTTTCCAGAACGGCTGGCAATCGACCATCGCCAACCCGCAACAACTGACCGGCATCTACCACCTGATGGACCGGGTCAGCAAAGCGCTGGATCAGCCGGACCAACTGGCGCTGCTGCGCAGCCAGGTGCAAACCCAACTGTTCCTGTTCGATTGCCTGCGGGCCGACGGGCGCAAGATCCCGATCGAACTGCGCCTGGTATTGGTCTGGGACGAACACGGTACGTTCGAAGGCGTGCTCGGCGTCGGCCGCGACATCAGCCAGCAACGCCGGGCGGAAAAAGACTTGCGCATGGCCGCCACGGTATTCGAACACTCGACCTCGGCGATCCTGATCACCGACCCGGCCGGCTACATCGTCCAGGCCAACGAGGCCTTCAGCCGTGTCAGCGGCTATGCCGTGGAGCAGGTCCTCGACCAGCTGCCGAACATGCTGACCGTCGACGAGCAACAGGAATCCCATCTGCGTTACGTCCTCAAGCAATTGGCCCAGCACAGCACCTGGGAAGGCGAAGTCTGGCTCAAGCGTCGCAATGGCGAGCACTACCCGGCCTGGGTCGGGATCACCGCCGTACTCGATGACGAAGGCGACCTGGCCAGCTATGTGTGTTTCTTCAGCGACATCAGCGAGCGCAAGGCCAGCGAACAGCGGATTCACCGCCTTGCCTACTACGACGCCCTGACCCACCTGCCCAACCGATCGCTGTTCCAGGATCGCCTGCACACGGCGTTGCAATCGGCCGAACGGCAGAAGTCGTGGGTGGTGCTGATGTTCCTCGATCTCGACCGTTTCAAGCCGATCAACGACTCCCTGGGCCACGCCGCCGGCGACCGCATGCTCAAGGAAATGGCCACGCGCCTGCTCGGTTGCGTCGACGATGACGACACCGTGGCGCGCATGGGCGGTGACGAATTCACCTTGCTCCTGCAACCACGAGCCAACCGTGAAATCGCCCTGAACCGGGCGATTCATGTGGCCGAGCAGATTCTCGCCAGCCTGGTGAAACCGTTCGTGCTCGAAGGCCGCGAGTTCTTCGTCACGGCCAGTATCGGTATCGCCCTGAGCCCGCAGGACGGCAACGAACTCAGCCAGCTGATGAAGAACGCCGACACGGCGATGTACCACGCCAAGGAACGTGGCAAGAACAACTTCCAGTTCTATCAGGCGGACATGAATGCCAGCGCCCTGGAGCGACTGGAGCTGGAAAGCGACTTGCGCCATGCCCTGGAACAGAACGAATTCGTGCTGTATTACCAGCCGCAGTTCAGCGGCGACAGCAAGCGCCTGACCGGTGCCGAGGCATTGTTGCGCTGGCGCCATCCACGCCGCGGTCTGGTGCCGCCGGGGGATTTCATTCCGGTGCTCGAAGAGCTCGGGCTGGTGGTGGATGTCGGCGACTGGGTGATCAGCGAAGCCTGCCGCCAACTGAAGGCCTGGCATCAGGCCAGGGTACGGGTGCCGAAGGTGTCGGTGAACATCTCGGCGCGGCAGTTCTCCGATGGCCAGCTTGGCACGCGAATCGCCACCATCCTCAAGGAAACCGGCCTGCCGCCGGCGTGCCTGGAACTGGAGCTGACCGAAAGTATCCTGATGCGCGAAGTCAGCGAGGCGATGCAGATCCTCGCCGGGCTGAAAAACCTTGGGCTGAGCATCGCGGTGGATGACTTTGGCACCGGTTACTCATCGCTCAACTACCTCAAGCAGTTCCCGATCGACGTACTGAAGATCGACCGCACCTTCGTCGACGGCCTGCCGTCGGGTGAGCAGGATGCGCAGATCGCCCGGGCGATCATCGCCATGGCCCACAGCCTGAACCTGGCGGTGATCGCCGAAGGCGTGGAAACCCACGAGCAGCTTGATTTCCTGAGGGAGCACGGTTGCGACGAGGTGCAGGGTTACCTGTTCGGTCGCCCGATGCCGGCGGGCCGGTTTGAGGCGCAGTTCAGTAACGACGCCCTCTTCATGTTCGACTGAAGTTTTGTGGTGTTGCCGAAAAGATCGCAGCCTGCGGCAGCTCCTACAGGGATTGATGTCGGTCACAGAATCTGGCGGCTACCCCGCTTAGGGTAGGAGCTGCCGAAGGCTGCGATCTTTTGAGGCCGGCACAAACACCATCTATCCACGCATGAACACCACTTGTCTGCGACATGATGCCGTTTCATATGCCATCTAAAACCCATTGGGTTAGAATGCCTCCCTTTTCCGCCCCCGATCCTTGAGGACCGCCATGTTCAGCCGTGATTTGACTATTGCCAAGTACGACGCCGACCTTTTTGCCGCCATGGAGCAAGAAGCTCAGCGCCAGGAAGAACACATCGAGCTGATCGCTTCGGAAAACTACACCAGCCCAGCGGTGATGGAAGCTCAAGGCTCGGTACTGACCAACAAGTACGCCGAAGGCTACCCGGGCAAGCGCTACTACGGCGGTTGCGAGTACGTCGACGTGGTTGAGCAACTGGCCATCGACCGCGCCAAAGAGCTGTTCGGTGCCGACTACGCAAACGTTCAGCCGCATGCCGGTTCGCAAGCCAACAGCGCCGTTTACCTGGCCCTGCTGTCGGCTGGCGACACCATCCTGGGCATGAGCCTGGCCCACGGCGGTCACCTGACCCACGGTGCCAGCGTTTCGTCTTCCGGCAAGCTGTACAACGCCATCCAGTACGGCATCGATGCCAACGGCCTGATCGACTACGACGAAGTCGAGCGCCTGGCCGTTGAGCACAAGCCAAAAATGATCGTGGCCGGTTTCTCTGCCTACTCGCA
Source organism: Pseudomonas sp. 05L36 (assembly GCF_056398125.1). Taxonomy (NCBI): domain Bacteria; kingdom Pseudomonadati; phylum Pseudomonadota; class Gammaproteobacteria; order Pseudomonadales; family Pseudomonadaceae; genus Pseudomonas; species Pseudomonas sp. 05L36. Next base: position 95,191 of record NZ_JBFTOU010000024.1, read on the forward strand.
GATCCTCGACTTCCCGCGCTTTCGCGAGATCGCCGACAAGGTAGGTGCCTATCTCTTTGTTGATATGGCTCACGTTGCGGGGCTGGTAGCCGCTGGCGTCTACCCGAACCCGATTCCATTCGCTGACGTGGTGACCACCACCACCCACAAGACCCTGCGCGGTCCACGTGGCGGCCTGATCCTGGCTCGCGCCAACGCCGACATCGAGAAGAAACTGAACTCCGCCGTATTCCCGGGCGCCCAGGGCGGCCCGCTGGAGCACGTGATCGCCGCTAAAGCGATCTGCTTCAAGGAAGCGCTGCAGCCTGAGTTCAAGGTTTACCAGCAACAAGTGGTGAAGAACGCCCAGGCCATGGCCGGCGTGTTCATCGAACGCGGCTTCGACGTGGTTTCCGGCGGTACTCAGAACCACCTGTTCCTGCTGTCGCTGATCAAGCAGGAAATTTCCGGTAAAGACGCCGACGCCGCTCTGGGCAAAGCGTTCATCACCGTGAACAAGAACTCCGTGCCAAACGACCCACGCTCTCCGTTCGTCACTTCCGGCCTGCGCTTCGGCACCCCGGCCGTGACCACTCGTGGCTTCAAGGAAGCAGAGTGCAAGGAACTGGCCGGCTGGATCTGCGACATCCTGGCTGACCTGAACAACGAAGCGGTGATCGACGCCGTTCGTGAGAAGGTCAAGGCCATCTGCAAGAAGCTACCGGTGTACGGCGCTTAATTGCCCCGTTAAATCCGCAGCATGAAGAACCGGCCAAGTGATTGGCCGGTTTTTTTTCGCCCGCAAATTGACACCGCTTACCTGTAGGAGCTGCCGAAGGCTGCGATCTTTTGATCCTCAAAAAAGCAAAATCAAAAGATCGCAGCCTTCGGCAGCTCCTACGAGACCAGCACCACTGGTCAGACCGGTCATGCCAATTTTCTAATTTTTACTTGCGAACACCCAAAAATAGCGCCTAGACTGCGCCTGCACTGGACATACCGGTAAGACCACAATAATTAAGTCCTGAATCTGATGTGCCCCGCACACGGAAGCCAGGACACCGACCAGGATTCCTCCCATGCTCAGATGGTGCTCGCGTTCAATCTTCCTCCAAGTGGTTCTCGGACTGGTGCTCGGCATCGTCTGCGGGCTGACCCTTCCCGAATACTCCGCTCAGCTCAAACCGCTCGGTGACGGTTTTATCAAGCTGATCAAAATGCTCATCGGCCTGATTGTGTTTTGCGTAGTGGTCAGCGGCATCAGCGGTGCCGGCGACCTGAAGAAGGTCGGCCGAATCGGCCTGAAATCGGTGATCTACTTTGAAGTGCTGACCACCATCGCCCTGGTGATTGGCCTGGTGTTCGCCTTCAGCACTGGCATCGGCAGCGGCGCGAACATCCATCTGGAGCAGCTTTCCGCAGCCGATATGGGCGACATTGCCCAGCGCGGTCAGCACATGCACACCACCACACAGTTCCTGATGGACCTGATTCCGACTTCGGTGATCGGTGCCTTTGCCGATAACAATATCCTGCAGGTCCTGCTGTTTTCAGTGTTGTTCGGCAGTGCACTGAATCTGGTGGGAGAAGCGGCATCGGGTATTTCGCGTCTGATCAATGAACTCAGCCATGTGATCTTCCGCATCATGGGCATGATCGTGCGACTGGCCCCCATCGGTGTATTCGGCGCGATCGCCTTCACCACCAGCAAATATGGCCTGGACTCGCTGCAACACCTGGGCAGCCTGGTCGGCCTGTTCTACCTGACCTGTACTGCCTTCGTGGCCCTGATTCTCGGCCTGGTGATGCGCCTCTCTGGCTTGAAGATGTGGCCGTTGCTCAAGTACCTGCGCGAAGAACTGCTGATCGTCATGGGCACCGCGTCCTCCGATGCCGTGCTGCCACAAATCATGCGCAAGCTTGAGCATCTGGGCATCGGCAGTTCGACGGTCGGGTTGGTGATACCTACCGGTTACTCGTTCAACCTCGACGGTTTCTCGATCTACCTGACCCTGGCCATTGTGTTCATCGCCAATGCCACCGGCACGCCGCTGGCGATGACCGACCTGTTGACGATTCTGTTGGTGTCGTTGATCACCTCCAAGGGTGCCCACGGTATTCCAGGCTCGGCGCTGGTGATCCTGGCGGCCACCCTGACAGCCATTCCGGCCATTCCGGTGGTGGGTCTGGTGCTGGTGCTGGCCGTGGACTGGTTCATGGGCATCGGCCGGGCGCTGACCAATCTGATCGGCAACTGTGTGGCGACCGTCGCCATCGCGCGGTGGGAAAAGGACATCGATGTGCAGCGGGCGAACAAGGTACTTTCCGGCCAGGCGGGTTATACCTTCCAGCCGAGAAAACCGGTTGCTCAAGCGGCAGCCAAAGAATTCTGAATGACCGCCGTGCCTGCCGACCGCAGGCACGGCTCATGGAGCAAGCAAGTGATTACCTCATCAACCGTCGTCAACTCAGTGGTAGAAAAACTTCGGGCCGCTTTGGCCCGTGGTCAGTGGCGCTCCGGCGAAATGCTGCCGGGGCAACGCGAACTGGCCGAACAACTGGGCATCAGCCGCCCGAGCCTGCGTGAGGCGGTCATCGTCCTGGAAACCCTCGGCCTGGTGCGTTCGATGCCGGGCAAAGGCGTGGTGGTGCTCGAAGCCAATCTCGCCGACAGCCAGACGCATGACAGTGCAGTGGCCGCGGCGAGCCTGGAAGACGTGCTGCAACTGCGCTACACGCTGGAGCCGTTCATCGTCGGCCTCGTGGCGCAGTCCATCAGCAGCAAGGAAGTCGGGCAACTGCGCCTGACCTTGATGGACATGCGCGAAGCCCTGGAGGCCAATGACAGTGAAGCCGGCGTAACCGCCTACATCGCGTTCCACGAAGAGCTGTTCACGCTGACGTCGAACCCGATCTTCCAGAGCGTGGTCCAGCAAACCAGCAATGCCCTCAAGCAAAGCGCCGAAGTGTTGCGCAACTCCCCGGAGCATCTGGCTGAGCGCCTTGAAGAAAACGAAGCGGTGGTGCGGGCGATCCGCAGCAAGAACAGCGCCCAGGCCAGCGCCGAGATGCGTCGGCACATTTTGCGCGAAGGCCAGCGCATGGGCATCGAACTGAACATCCCGGAAGACAACCTCGGCAGTTGAAACCTCTTCGAACTGGAGATTGGCCATGAACAGCTTCGCCTCGCCACAAACGCTCGCCACCCTGCCCGTCCGCCCTTCGGTGGATGATCTGTATTCACGAGTCCTCGATGCCATTTTCGAACAGCGCATCCATTCGGCCAGTCGCTTTACGGAAGAAAGCCTGGCGCAGATGTTCGGTGCAAGGCGCAGCGACATGCGTGATGTGCTGACGCGACTGTCCCATCAGCAGATCATCATTCTTCGAGTCAACCATCGTCCCCGCGTCGCCGAGCTTGATGCCGAGCAGACCCGGCAGACACTGCATGCCCGGCGTCTGGCCGAGATCTTGCTGGTGCGGCTGGCCTGTCAGCGACCCTGCGCGCAAGACCTGAAGCAACTGCGGGCGCTGGTCGATAGCGAGCGTCAATGCACCGAGCGTGGACGGGGAATTCGTTTGTCGGGAGAGTTTCATCTGCAGTTGGCACAAATGGCGGGGAATGCACCGTTGGCGCATTTTCTTGAGAGCCTGGTAGCGCTGACTTCGTTGGCGATTGCGCAGTTTGATCTGCCGCAGAAGGATTATTGCGTGGAGCACATGGAGATTCTGGATGCGTTGGAGCGAGGAGACGCCGCGACGGCGCAAGCCGTGCTTAACCGGCATCTGGATTATCTGGAAGATTTGTTGCTGAGCCCTGCATCGGCACTGGACCAAAACTGTGCCACAGGCTAGTCCGCTTTCGTCGGAACGCCGCCCGGAGCAGCCTCGCCCCCACAGGGGACTGCATTTCAAATGTGGGAGCGACGATGCGGCGATCCGACCTGCTCGCGATGGCGGCTCAAGGCTCGCTGCAACTTCTGACTTTAATCCGCCGCCACCCGCGCAAAACCCTCGCGAATCTTTTCTTCCGGCAAATCATCGGCAATGAACACGATCACGCTCTCGCGCACTTCGTCTTCAGCCCACTCGGTATCCCAATCGAAACCATAGAGTTTCAGCACACCCTGAAACACCATGCGACGCGATTCGCCGAGGATATTCAACACGCCTTTGTAGCGCAGCAACTGCTTGCCATGCTCCTCCAGCAACTCGTTCATGAACTCGCTGAGCTTGTCGATATCCAGCGGCTTTTCAGTGCGCAGCACCAAGCTGGAAATGCGGTCTATGGACGGAGCAGCCTGGCTGAGCGGGCGCAAACTCACGCCGCCACCGAGGTCGGCATTGAGGTTGAAGCCGCGTACATCGAGCAACTCGGCGAGGTCGATCTTGCCGTGGTCGACCACGCGGATAGGCGCACGCCGGTTGATGCGGGTCAGGCGCTCGCTCAACGCGGTGAAGGTCGGCTCGTCCACCAGATCGCGCTTGCTCACCAGCAAGCGGTCAGCGAACCCGATCTGTGCCTGGGCGATGGTCTGGGTCAGGTGCAAGTCGGCATGTGCCGCGTCGACCAGTGTGATGATGCCGTCGAGGATATAGCGCTCGCGCAACTCTTCGTCGATGAAAAAGGTTTGTGCCACCGGTGCCGGATCAGCCAGGCCGGTGCATTCGATCACCAGGCGGTCGAAGGCGATGTCGCCCTGGTCAAGACGCTCGAGCAACAGATAAAGCGCTTTGGTCAGGTCCGTATGGATGGTGCAGCAGACGCAGCCGTTGGACAGCGTCATCACTTGCACCGGCTCATCACCCAACAACTGGGTATCGATGCCGGCATCGCTGAATTCGTTCTCGATTACGGCGATTTTCAGGCCGTGCTCGGCCTTGAGCAGATGGCGCAACAGGGTGGTCTTGCCGGCACCGAGGAAGCCGCTGAGGATTGTGACCGGGATGGGTGTGAGCAAAACAAAAATCTCCCCTACGTTTAAAAAACTGTAGGAGCGAGCTTGCTCGCGATGGACGTCAACGATAACGCGTGCTTTCTGAATACACGCGTCAACCTTACGTCCATCGTCGGATCGCCGCCCGGAGCAAGCTCGCTCCTACAAGATCAACAGCACTTCGGCCCACCCTTGCCACCGTAACGGGCTTCCTGACGCTCGCGAAAGAACGCCTCATAGCTCATCACCGGTTTGTCCGGGTGCTTGGTCTGCATATGCTCGACGTAGTTGTCGTAGTCGGGCATGCCGACCATCAGGCGCGCGGCCTGACCGAGGTATTTACCGAGGCGACTCAGGTCATTGAACATGGTGCAAATCCTCGATCACGCTTCCGGCAGCGCCTGGAATGGCGCTTCTTTATCCGTACGTTCTTTGCTACCCCAGGCGGAAATACCGACCTTGAGCGCATAGAACAGGATGCTGAACACTACGAACAGGAACAGCGCGGTCAGCGTTGCATTGGTGTAGGCGTTGAAGATCACGTGTTGCATCTGGGTGATGTCCTTGGCCGGGGCGAGGATCTGGCCGTTGGCCAAGGCATCGCTGTATTTCCTGGCCAGCGACAGGAAGCCGATCGCCGGGTTAGCGTCGAACAGCTTGATGAAGCCCGCTGTCGTGGTGCAGATCAACAGCCACACCGCCGGCAACATAGTGACCCAGACATACCGCTGGCGTTTCATCTTGATCAGCACCACGGTGCCGAGCATCAGCGCGATACCGGCCAGCATCTGGTTGGAGATACCGAACAGTGGCCACAAGGTGTTGATGCCGCCCAGCGGATCGATCACGCCCTGATACAGCAACCAGCCCCACATGGCCACGCAACCGGCGGTAGCGATCAGGTTGGCAGTCCAGGATTCGGTGCGGCGCAGGGCCGGCACGAAGGAGCCGAGCAAGTCCTGGAGCATGAAACGCCCGGCACGGGTACCGGCGTCGACCGCGGTCAGGATGAACAATGCTTCAAACAGGATCGCGAAGTGGTACCAGAACGCCATGGTGTTTTCACCCGGCAGAACACTGTGCAGGATTTGAGCGATCCCCACCGCCAGGGTTGGCGCACCACCGGCACGGGCCAGGATGGTGGTTTCACCGATGTCGTGGGCCACCGCTTGCAGGGCTTCCGGCGTGATGGCAAAGCCCCAGTTGCTGACCGCTGTTGCTACCGCCACCACATCCCCGCCGACAACCGCAGCCGGACTGTTCATGGCGAAGTACACACCCGGTTCGATCACCGACGCGGCGACCATGGCCATGATCGCCACGAACGATTCCATCAGCATGCCGCCGTAACCGATGTAGCGGGCGTTGGTTTCGTTATCCAGCAGTTTCGGCGTGGTCCCGGAGGCGATCAGCGCGTGGAAACCCGACACCGCGCCACAGGCGATGGTGATGAACAGGAACGGGAACAGACCGCCCTTCCATACCGGGCCGGTGCCGTCGATGAACTGGGTCAGGGCCGGCATTTTCAGCTCGGGCATGGTGATCAGAATGCCGATGGCCAGGGCGACGATGGTGCCGATTTTCAGGAAGGTCGACAGGTAGTCACGGGGTGCCAGAATCAGCCACACCGG